>CAYFTY010000350.1:0-5246 GCA_964346045.1 uncultured Bradymonadales bacterium
GATCAGCCGGTGTGCCCAAAGCGCGATTGGAAGAAGGGTAGCGTGTAGGGAGGCCTCTGGCTTTTGCGAAAGGTCTTCTTTGATGCCCGTCATACCGAGGGCGGCAGTCGCAATCGGCTCTCCTTCTTTCTGAGACATGCCCGGGGTGGCCTCTTCGGTCGTGAGATAATAGGTCTCGAAACCGACGGCACGTGAGTGTGTCGCGGCGTTGTAGTGCAGCGAAAGGAATACGTCGGCGCCGATCATATTGGCATAGCTGATCCGCTCAGACAGCCCGAGTTCCTGGTCCCAGTATCGCGTCATGACGACGCGGGCCTGAGGGTACTCACGCTGAATCCGGTCGCGCAATGCGTAGGCGAGCTCGAGCGTGAGGTATTTTTCATGGATCGCTGCGACGCCGTAGGCGCCTTGATTGTGTCCGCCATGCCCGGGATCGAGCACGATGGTCTGAATCTCGAGAAATTCGCGCGTCGGGCGCTCTTCGTCGATTACGGCCTGGGTCTTGCGCGACTTGTCATACATCGCGAGAACTGCAGTGAGGTCGATACCACGGACCTGAGCGGGCGGCACCGCGAGGGCTTCCGTGCCCATCACTGCGGTGCTCATGAGCGCCAGTGCTGTAAGAATCAGTAGTTTTCGCATCGGATGTCTCCTCGCCAGTCACCGTCCTTGGCTTCCGGGTGTAGAGTTTCGTCCCTGGCGACCTCCTGTCGCCCCTCCGCCGACAAGGACGGTGGATGTAGGACATGCAATGCCACAGTATCACCCCAATGCTAACGATCAACTTTTTGTCCAAAGACGCAAGCTCATGTCCCTGTGGCTTCTCGAAAAGCCGCCCGAACATCGTAGGCTCCGCCGAGCGCATCGAGATGCTCGTAGAGGGTCGCGAGAGAGATCCCCAGCGCGATGAAATCGTGGTGCAGTGAGACATCTTGCGCGCGGCAATGCTCGAAGATCTGCATGAACGTCGATCGAAAATGTTCGAGTTCAAAGACGACATCGGACTGATCGCCGTCGCCGAAATGCTCGCGGAAGAGTTCTTCGACGCCGTCGAGCCCCACCTCGGCGAGCCCCTGACGAAAGAGTTCATCATCATCATCGTAGAAGCCTCGATAAATACGCTTCATCGAAGCTTTGAATGCGGGCTCGAATTCGACGAAATACGGCGTGGGATCCCAGACCACGCCGGTCGATGTCGTTCCAAAACGGGCCCGGCGCAGATCGAGGATGGCTGGGGCATCGTCCCAGAGCTGCAAAAAGTAGAGCTGCAGCAATTTGTGTCCGTCTTCGACCCTGGTTTCTGCGAAACCGTCGAGCTCGTCGACGATGGCAATCCCATCGACCGTCTCGGCGATCGAGCGTGCCCGCTGCTGACGCGCATCATCGAATTTCGAACTCGACGTCCGATTGGACATGAGTTTGGACGCGGCTTTGCGCAGGCCCGAGACCGGCATCACTTTGAAAAGCTCCGGGCTGGCAAGCTCGAGAACGTCCGAAAACCGAGTATGTTTCATCAGCGTATTGAGCATGTCGCCTCCATGTCCAAAGATTAGAGTCTAAACAGACCCGGAAAGTTGCAAGGTCAATCGATGACTCGTTGGGTGTAGAGCCCGATGCGGACGGTGCATTGAACATCTGGATTGTCCATGTTCTCGCCGACAACCGACTGCAATTTGAGCGTGCCGTTGGTGTCTCCGACCGCAATGACGCGCTCGCCGTTTTCGCAATCGATTCTCTCGCGCAGGGTCGGGGTCGCGATCTGAGCCGCGGTTGCAACATCGATCGGCGCCTCGGGAGCTTCACCGTGAAAGGTGATCAAAGTCTGTCCGTCGTTGGCAACGATCGAATAGAGCGTTCCGAATGCGGTCGCTTCGTAATAAAACGGGCGACCGGTCCAGAAACCATCGATCTGCTCGTCCCCTTTTTCGAGGCGCCAGCTGAGCTCGAGTCCGCCCGACGTCGGATGTTTGGAGATGAGCGTCATCTTGACCTGATTGGCTGTCACGTAGGTGTCGCCAGCCACGAGCTGGGCGACCTCGATCGAGCCTTCGCCGACGGGCTGAGGCTGGGACTCGACGGGGCGTTCGGCCTGCACAGGACGGGGGATCAACTGTTTTTTATCTTCCTCGCTCAGCGAATCTTCGAATAAAGGCTTCTCGGGTTCGGTTTGTTGCGGTGAGGAGAGGCAGCCGGCGAGGAACGCCGCTGTGACGATGAATATGAAGGTGCGCATGAGGTTCTCCGCTTCGTTTCGGCTCTGCTTGAACGGTTGCCGAGAGTGCGTATGTTCCAAGAGGCGGAGGCAATCCGCAACATCAACGATGTAGAGGTAATTATGTTGGGTCAGATGCCACGATGGAAGCTTTTCAAGTTCTGGGGTCACCCCATTTATATGGAGCCCATCTTTTTGCTCCTCGTGGCCTTCTTCGTTTTCACGGGCGTGCAGACGCTCGATGGCTTTATGCAGGGACTCGTGTGGATCCCGGTTCTTTTCGTCGGAATCCTCTGGCACGAGATCGGCCACGCACTCGCCATCGAAAAATACGGGTACGGCAAGAGCGACATTGTGCTGCAGGGCCTCGGCGGAGTCACGATCAACAAGCGCCGCGGGCATGCGTCACCAGAGCGTTCCATCGTCATCAGCGTGGCCGGACCGATCTTTTCACTCTCATTGACGCTGATCTTCGGTGTCGCCGCCGCCGTCTATCCCGGCGACGATATCCTGAACTACTTTTTCTTCATGATGGCGTTGGCGAACGGGGTCTGGGCCGTCTTCAATATGCTGCCGATCTTTCCGCTCGATGGCGGGAATGTCATGCTGAGTCTCTTCCGCAAATTCTATGACGGCAATAACCGAAAAGCGTATTTGCACACTGCGTATGCATCGCTCGGCGTGATGGCTGTCGGGCTCTTGACGGGAATGGCGTTCAAGGTGTTGAGTCCGCTATGGATCGTGCTTCTGGGATTTCTCTTTGGAGTCCAGAACTACCAGATCATCAAGCAGCTGAAGAGCCAGTGAAAGAGAAAACGTTTGGCTTGACAGCGATCACCACATTACAGACCGGGCGGACGGCTTGGCTTCTGACATACGCCTACCCGAAAATTTGGGACTCAGCGAAGACTTCATGAGTCTCGTGCGTCAGATGGAGGCGCCGGTAGGCGTTTACGACAGCGATCGCGACGAGTTGTATCTGATCAATGTCGAGCGGCTGGCCGGGCAGAACGCTGAGGCTTGGGTCGGGTCGCTCTTTCGATGGGTCGACCCGCAGGATCTTTCCCGATTCGAACGATTGATCGGAGTCAGCTCGAACGAAAAGCGCGAAGAAACACTCCATCTCAAGGCGCCCGACGGGCATCTTCGCGCCCATCGAGTGATCGCGACACGCATCGGAGACGCGGGACTGGTCTGCCTGACCTTTGACTCACTCAACACGGACCACGTCGATCGGACCGACTCTGCCGAGGCTATGGCGGCCGCCGTCGGAGACGAGCTTACGGGGTCCTTGAACCACGTTACCGGGCACCTCGACCTCGCCTGGGGAAACCTCGATCGGGCGCTCGATCTCGCCGCCGACGGCGCCAGCCCGAGCATCTATCTGCAAATGGTCGAAGAGGCGCTGAATAGGGTCGAGCATTCGCTGAGAGGAACACGCAGGATCCGCGAATCGGCGGCCCTTTTGAGCGGGTTCGGCGCGCGAGCGTGCGCTGGTCTCGAGCGGCTCGATGTGCAGGATGTGCTCAAAGATTCGGTTCGTCTGAGTCGCACGATGGCTCATCAGAAGTGCTCGATCCATCTCGACACAGAAGACAAACTCTGGGTGCATGCACGGCCGACTTCGCTCAGACATGCATTCACCAATCTGATCCTCCGCGCCGCAAACTCCTCGCAACGCAGACCCCGCTGGGCGCACGAAATCCGAATCGTCGCTCGTCGCGAAGGAGCCCGGGTTTCTGTGACCGTCGATGACACGGGCCCGGCGATCCCATCCGAAGCGCAGGGCGAGATCTTTGAACTCGGGCTCGAGGATGCGGACATCTCGGTGCAAGGTATGGCGATCGCCGAACGATTGTTTTCTGGCGCAGATGGCGAGATCAGGCTCATCGAATCATCGAACGAAGGCACGAAATTCCGCGTCGAATTACCCTACGAGCCCGGCGCGCTCGACCCCACCGGCCGGCGTGAGATGCTCATCATCGACGACGAGGAGGCGTTGCTGGACGTCCTCGCGCGACGCCTCGAAAAAGACTGGAATGTCGAGACGATCGACGATGCCGCAGCAGCGGTTTCGCGGATTCGCGACTCGCCGGATCGCTTTGACATCATCCTCTGCGACCTGACGATGCGCTCGATGTCTGGCTTTCGAATCTATCACGCCGTCGTCACGACCAATCCCGAGCTCGGCGCGCGATTCATTTTCATGACCGGGGGCGCACTGACTCCCGAGACCGAGGTGTTCAGCGAGGCCTTCAGTGATCGGGTTTTGATGAAACCGTTCACGCGCGAGCATCTACTCGAGACGATCGACCTGATGCAGGAGCAAGCCGAAGAGCGAGCGCGCCTCATGCCACGTTGACTCGGCTCACTCGATGCACGGCGGAATTCTAGAACCACCCCCCTTTGTTTTGATTCTTGACGAACCGGTGTGAGTGCTTGCCGCGTCTCATAGAGGGACCTAGACTGAGAAGGACCGGGAAAGCACCCCAGACAAAAAGGCATTGTCCATGCAGAAATTGAAGGACCACGGGCGCTTTGTGGTGGCAGGCATCGCGCTGGCCATCGCATTCGTGCTCAGCGTTCAATTCAGCGATCGTGGGGTCGAATTCGACCTGCGCAACTCGACGCTTTCGGCAAGTACGGCGGGCACCCAGGGAGAGGATGACCTCGCCTCGTTGAAGATCCTCAATCGGGTATTGCTGCAGATCAAAGATAATTACGTCGAGCCCGACCGCATCGACCCCAATAAGATGCTGGTTTACGCGCTCGACGAGATTCAGAACTCGATCGCCGAGGTCGTGGTCGACTTCGATCGTCACAAAGACGAGAGCCCGCAGGCCGTGACGGTGAGCGTAAACGAGCGCTCGAAGCAATTTCAGGTCGGCAATATCGAGAGCCTCTGGGAGATGAGCTTTCGGCTCAAAGAGATCTTTGGCTTCGTGCAGGAACATCTCGATCCCGAGGACTCGGAGATCGAATATCGAGACGTCGAATACGCAGCCATCAACGGGATGCTCGCGACCCTCGACCC
>CAYFTY010000351.1:0-5229 GCA_964346045.1 uncultured Bradymonadales bacterium
CGGCAACAACATCGAAGCAGCATGCTCGACGCAGCGCCGCAAAATCCCGTCCGGCACACCCTCGTAGGACGAATAGATGGGCTCGATTGTGATCTCGCGCGAAAACCCAGGCTCGGTACCGACGATCTCGAAATCCGGATGCGACATCCGAGGCGTATGGCGCTCGAGGTCGATCTCCCCTTCGAATACGATCCATGAACCGGGGCGAAATTTCCGGAGGAACCACTGCTGGCGCATGTTGAACCAGAGCAGCTTAAAAGCCTGCCCGTCGCAATCCACGAGCACCTCGAGAGGCCGTCGGGAATGACGGGGCGGCGGGTTCACGTGTTCGATTCTCCCCCAGAGCTCTGCGTGGGATGCACCATGTTCCAGCACTTCGCGAGCAGGCACACCGCGATAGGTGCGTCGATATTTGCGTGGAAAATGGAGAAGTACTTCGGCGAGGTTATCCAACCCACGTTCGGCAAGTCGCTTCCGTGTCTTCGGGCCGACTCCTTTGACCTGGGCGAGGTCGAGATCGAAGTCGGCGTCGAAGGCGAGGGCAAAGCGACCGGGCAGAGTTTCTCTCATCGAGGCAATGTTTGCTTCCAGGAAGCTGCTGTGGTTTGCTTGAAAAGTCTCCAAGCCACGGAACGGCATGACACTCGACCAGGCCATCGACGCTTTTGTCCTTCATCTGCGACTCGAACGCAACCTCTCGAAGAACACGATCGACGCTTATTCGCGTGATCTCGCTCTGTTCTCAGAGGGCCTAAAGACGGTCGGTGATGTAGACGAGATTCAGCCCGCTGACATTACCGGATTCCTCGTAGACGAGCTGCAGAAAGGCATCAAGACCCGCACACTCGCCCGACGCCTCTCATCGGTTCGAGGACTCTTTCGATTCCTGAAAATCGAAGACGAGATCCAACGCGATCCGACTGCGAACGTCGACACCCCGAAATACGGCAAACGTGTGCCCGACGTTCTCAACCTCGACGAGGTCGAGGCGCTGCTGAGCGCGCCGGATCTGACGACCCCCGAGGGAGTTCGTGACGCCGCAATGCTCGAGGTACTCTATGCCACCGGGCTTCGCGTGACGGAGCTGGTCACGCTTCAACAACGAGATGTCGACCTCCGAGCCGGCTGGGTGCGGGTCGTAGGCAAGGGAGAGAAACAGCGCATTGTGCCCCTCGGCGAAAAGGCCATCGACGCCGTCGAGGCCTATCTCATTTCAGACCGTGCGGCCCTGCTCGCCTCATGCGGCGGGCCGGGATCGACGCCCGACCTTTTTGTCACGCGCCGCGGGTCGGGAATGACCCGGCAATCGTTCTGGAAGAACCTCAAAAAATACGTGAAGAAGGCAGGCATCGACAAAAATGTCAGCCCTCATAAATTGCGCCATAGCTTTGCGACACACCTCCTCGAACGCGGAGCCGACCTGCGCATCGTGCAGACCTTGCTCGGCCACTCCGACATCGGAACGACTCAAATCTACACGCATATCGCGCAAGAGCGTCTACGTGCGCTGCATGCCGAGCACCATCCGCGTTCGTGAGTCCGCATTGACATGGGCGGGCATTCCGGCACACTGAGTGGCCCTCTGAGCATGTGTACTGGAATATGGCGCCGACGGACGAAAAAGAACGGCTGAACACACCCCCTGAGCTTCTCGTCAACCTCGGGGCATTCGAAGGCCCGATGGATCTCTTACTCGAGCTGATCCGCAAACATGAGATCGATATTTTCGATATCCCGATTGCGCTCATCACCGAAGAATACCTGGTCTTCATCGAAGCTGCTGGCGAACTCGACCTGGAGATCGGCGGCGAGTGGCTCGAAATGGCAGCATGGTTGATCCTGATCAAATCCCGAATGCTGCTCCCCAAAGAAGAGAATGCCGACGACGAGGATGGACCGGATCCCCGCGAAGAACTCGTCGAGCGCCTCATCGAATATCAGAAATACAAACTGGCGGCGTCAGCGCTCGATGAGAGGCCCGTGCTCGATCGCGATGTATTTACGCATCCGCAACGCGGTCATGAATTCGAGGGGATGGTCGGACCACCGCCGCTGAAAACGGCCTCGATTACCGACCTGATGCGAGCGCTCGAGAGCGTCATCAAACGCTCGAAAGAAGACGGCAAATGGGTCTACGAAGTGAATTCGCAGAAGCTCACGCTGCGCAGCGTGATCCTGCACATCGCGACTCTGATGCAGCAAAAGCCCCGGCGGCGTTTCGAAGAACTCTTCGAAGATGTCGAAATGTCGCGGCATCGAGTCATCACAACCTTTCTTGCGCTCCTCGAAATGACCCGTCTCAAGATGCTCAAACTCTTTCAGAGCCGACTCGACGGCGACGAATTCTGGGTAGAGCGCTCGGTCGTCGATATCATCGAGGTCAGCCAGGAGCTCGAGCTCGAAAAACAAGATCCGGGGTTTGAATGAGCGCTTCTGACACCCATGTCGAGACCACCGCAGCTCTTCAGATCGACCATGAAGAATTGCACGGTCGCCTCGCAGCTGTCTTTTTCACGGCCGATGAGCCGCTGCTCTTCAAAGAGCTGGCGACGATTTTCGAAGATGTGACAGAACCCGTCCTCGATACGGCGCTGCGACAGATGCAACTCGAGTGGACCGGCGCTCAGCGAGGCATTCATCTCGTCGAGGTAGCCGGCGGGTGGCAATTCCGCACGAATCCCGATTTCACCGACACCGTTCTGAAGCTCTACGAGGCCAAGCCGACCAAACTCACCAAGGCGGCCCTTGAAACTCTGGCGATCGTCGCCTACCGACAACCCGTAACGCGGGCCGTGGTCGATCAGATTCGTGGTGTCGATTCTTCGGGTATGCTTCGCAAACTCTGCGACCTCGAACTCACCGTCGTGCTGGGCAAGATGGACGACATCGGTCGGCCGAATCTCTACGGTACGAGCGAGAGATTTCTCGAGTTCTTTGGCCTGCGTTCACTCGAAGAATTGCCGACGCTCGAAGAATTCGACGTCGATTTGGAAGACATCGTCGATGAAGTCGACGAAGAGGAGTAAGTGATGGCCCTGATGCGCGTTCAGAAATTCTTATCTCGTGCCGGTGTTGCAAGCCGCCGAGCCTCTGAAGACCTCATGCTGGAGGGTCGAGTGCGCATCAACGGTGAAGTCTGCAAGCAGCTCGGGACCAAGGTCGACCCCGCGAGCGACCGCGTCGAGGTCGATGGAGACGAAGTCCACCTGCCCGAGCAGTTCATCTACATCTTGCTCAACAAGCCGCAGAACTACATCACCACCCTCGACGATCCCCACGACCGGCCGATCGTGACCGATCTGTTACCCGAAAATATGCCACGCATCTGGCCGGTCGGGCGGCTCGACTGGGACTCAGAGGGCGCCATTCTGATGACCAATGACGGAAACCTGACCCATAAGCTCACGCATCCAAGCCACGAGATCGAGAAAACCTATGCGGTGAAGGTGCAGGGAATCATCGACAACGACGCGAAAGAGCTCGAGCAAATGCGAGAGGGTGTCGAGATTGAGCCCGGGGTCGTCACAAAACCCGCGATCGTCAAGGTCGGCCGAGATACCGGGAAGAACACCTGGCTGGAGTTTCGGATCCACGAGGGTCGCAACCGGCAGATTCGCAAGATGTGCGAGGCCGTCGGCTTCCGAGTCTCGCGTCTTCGGCGCCTCGCCATCGGCCCACTGAGCATCTCGGGTGTGAGCTCGGGGGAATTCAGGGCGCTCACCAGTGAAGAGGTCTACGATCTCTACGACGCCCTCGGTGAGAAAATGCCGACCCGGGCCAAGCCGACGAAGCGTCAGCTCAAAAAGGAGCGCAACGACCGCAAACACGGTCGGCTGAAAAAGACCCGTTCGGTCTCGTCCAAAAAGAAGTCATGAAGTACTTGACACCCGGAACGACATACCTCTATGTTCCCCGACCCTGATGCGGGGTGGAGCAGCCAGGTAGCTCGTCGGGCTCATAACCCGAAGGCCGCAGGTTCGAATCCTGCCCCCGCTACTGAAAGACATAGCTCGGAGACCTCCGAGAACCGTTTATTGCGGGGTGGAGCAGCCAGGTAGCTCGTCGGGCTCATAACCCGAAGGCCGCAGGTTCGAATCCTGCCCCCGCTACTCAAACCCACGCCTCTCTGAGGTGTGGGTTTTCTTTTTCAAGTATTCGAGACATCCTCAGGCCGATGGAACCGTCCGATACCCGAACGCGACTCCCCGCACGTCTGCTCCTCGGCATCACCGCGTTGCTTACGGGTGGCTTCTATCTATCGATTCTCTCGTTTGCGCCGATGGAGACGTGGGATGACGGGCTTTTCGTTCTTCATCGTCCTGAGCTTCTCGATTGGTATGGAAGCACGTGGACACAACGGCTGCTGACTCCCGAGATCGGGTATCCGATTCCCGTACCGACGTGGATCCAGGCCCATATACGCCTTCTGGGCCCTGAGTCCTATATCACGGCGCTCAGAGCGCTCTCGTTGCTGCTACATCTCGGATGTGGGTTGGCTGCGTACGCTTTGCTCAAGAAGCTGACGAGAGAGGTTCCGGCGGCCATTGCCGCGTCGATCTGGCTGCTGCACCCGGTCGCGGTCGAGTCAGTAGCATGGCTGACCAACCTCAAGACTCAACTCGCCACGCTTCTTACCGTAATTGCCCTGCTGGCATATGCCCACGTCCTCGAGAAAGAGCAAGAGAACGGCCTCTGGTGGGCTCTACTGATCGCGTCGACGGTGCTTGCCCTCGGCGCCCGTCCCGACGCCGTCGTGATTCCGATGGCGATGCTGGTGCTCTTCGTCGTGAGGAAGCAATCGGGCATCGATTTGCCGGCGGTATCTGCGATTGTGCCTGGCATCCTCCTGGCCCTTTCGACCGTCTATGTCCTGTGGACAAAAACCGCTCATGACGCGGTCATGAGCCGGTCTATCTACGCCGAGGAAGGAGTCGCGGCCCGCCTGATTCGGATGGCGCAGTCATTCGAGTGGGCGGTGCTGCACTTTGCCCTTCCTTTCGATCTACACCCCGCTTATTTCAGAACCGCGCTCCCGAGCTGGGTCGAAGCTTTGCCTGGACTTGCGCTTGCGCTGATAGCTTCAATCGGCATCGTCTTCCTCGCGCGCCGCAAGAAGACAGATGCTCTCGTACTCGCTCTCTGGGCGGGTGTCTTCTATGTACCTTTTTCCAATGTGGTCCCGCTTCCGAGGCTCACCTCCGACACCTACCTCTACCTGGTGTCGATCCC
>CAYFTY010000352.1:0-5216 GCA_964346045.1 uncultured Bradymonadales bacterium
CCTCACACCTACAGTATCAAGACCTGCCGTGACATTATCGGGTACGTAGGCCCCGCGCGGAAGTACCAGCGTCAAGGGGCCCGGCCAAAAAGCATCCGCCAGTCGCTCAGCCGCATCGGGCCATTCGGTCGTCACTTTGCGGGCCTGCTGAATCGAACTCACATGCACGATGATCGGACTTGTCGCCGGCCGTCCCTTGGCTTTGAAGATCTTCGCAACAGCCTCACGATCGAGGGCGTTGGCCCCCAGCCCGTAGACGGTCTCCGTCGGGAATGCCACGAGCTCGCCGCGCGACAGGAGATCGACCGCCTCGGCTAGATCGACCGCGGGGTCGAGGTCTCGTGTGCTCACATGAATGACCCTTGTCTTCATTCGAATTCCTGCACCCAGGTCAGCGCATCCTGACGCTCGATGGCCCAGCCACGCTCTCGTGCTCGCTCGACGAACTCCTTGCGCCCGGCATCGATCACGACAGCGAGTTCCGATGCCCATTCCATCATGTCCTCGTCTGTCTCGGAGTCTCCGAATACGACGGCCGGTCGTTGCCCGATCTCACGCTCGATCGCTGCAACTTTTCCCTCTCGATAGAGTGCAGGCTCGACGAGTTCGGTGAGCAGGCTTCGATCTTTGACCTCGACACGATTTCCGATGACGCGCTCGGGACGCACTCCAAAATACGGTGCACAGGCCGAAACGGTCCACCAATTCGTTGCAGAAACGATCCAGACTTCGACTCCACGACGTTCGAATTCGCGCATGGCATCTCGGATTTCGCGGATCAGACGAATGCCACGAGACACCTCGACCCGCTCACCATCGGCTGCTTCGAGTGATTCGGTGTGCAGCTCAGACGCCAGCTCGCGCGCAAAACACTGCCGTGACATCACGCTCATATCCCCCTCGCTGATGCCGACGTGCACTCGGGGCGCCCATGCATACGTGTGTCGCGCGCCCTCGCGCGCGAGGATGCGTTGATAAACGGCGCCAAGCTCAGCCCGGTACTGCTGATAGACGGGGTGGTCAAATCGAACCTCTTCGGGCATGTCCAGCAATTGCTCGACATGTTGGCGGATCACCGAACGACCATCTCGCTCGTCGATCAGAGCCCAGAATTCCTCGAGGTCCCACCGATAGTACATCTCGTCCGTGAGATAGTACGAGAAGAGCTCGCCGACATCTCCGACGATGCAGGTGTTGTCGAAGTCGAATACGGCGACTCCACGGTCGGCGGATGCCGCCGCTGCGCAGGCCTCTTCGAGCCGAGCAGCATTCTCGTTTGTCCATCCTTTGAATCCTACCATGACCAAGACCTGTTCAAGGGGTGTTCAGATGTGCCTGACCGGGCAATATCTCAGACTGTGCTTCGTCGATATCCAGCAGATACTGAATGAAATCAAGCGCATACTCACCGGCAGCCAATGTGATTTCGATCCCACCACCGAAACCCTGCAGCTGCGTATCGATCACGGCATCCTGCGAAAAGTAGCGGCTCGAGCCGCGAAAGGGTTTCACGCCCCACCCTCCGAAGAGCCGAACCGCAAAGAGATTGTATTGGTAATATCCAATTCCTACATCCAACCAATGAGTAGCTTCTTCGGTGCGCAGGTCCGATTCGGCCCCGATCCACAGGTCGATGGACGTACGATGCTGCAACATGCCGGTATAGTCGAGCCCGAAGCCGTTTCCGCGCTTCCAGAAGGTCGCGACAGGGGCGTCGACCCGAAGGTATCGTGATTTTCGTTCGGCGTCGTAGCGACCACGGCCCCCACGATCATCCGACAGCTCGACCTCTTCAAAGGTGGTGATAAACGGGCTCGAGACCCTCAGTACGCGAAAATCGAAAACCATACTGTAGCCCACTGTGCCCTGCGAGCCCTCCAGGTCGACGGCGACGTCATTGACCACCTCTTGATGCTCGAAGTGCTGGTGCCGGTATCCCATCACGCACCCGCTGCTGCAAGTCACGGCAATCAGGACAACCCACTGTATGACGGAACGAAGTTTCATGCCGGCGAAGGGAACACGGGGTGGATCATCCGTCAACCCTCGGGCCGCCGCGCACGCCTCTGAAGTTTCTTTCGACAGGCGGCCATGGTGTCGTTCTTTTCTGAACATCCTGGGTTCTACAGGGTTCGAAACGGCTGTTGAACCGAAACCGACCTGTTCAAAAATACCAAAACCACCTGTTCAAACCTGTTCATGACGCTAGATTTTGGCGGAACCTGATCAAAAAGCACGACGGATATCCGATTATTTTGAAAATAAAATTCAATTAAATCAGATATTTATAAAAAATACCCACAATGAACACCTTTTTCTCTTGACGCCTGTTCAACAGGTGTTCATAGTCTGGGGCGTGAACAGGAATTAACTACCCGAGGTCGAAATGAAAGACGCAGAACTGGTTGAACGACTTAATAACAAAGAACCCGAAGCCCTCGAATATCTCTACGGAGAGTATCGAGAGCGAGTCCGCGCAGTCGTGCGGAAATTCATCAAGGACGAAGGCGACGTCGAAGAGGTCGTGCAGGATACCTTCTGGACGGTGTATCGCAAGATTCACCTCTTCCGGCAAGACAGCGCTCTCTGGAGCTGGATGTATCGTATCGCCGTGAACGCAGCGAAGATGAAGATTCGAAAATACAAGCGTTATCCGATTCCCATCGAAGACGATACGCTGACGGCCATTCGCCACGAGGAGAGCGTGAATCACCTCGACTCGCGCCCGGACCAGCAGCTCGCGGTCAAACGGATCGTAAGTGAGATGCAGGCCTTCCTTGATGACTGCGACGAAAAAAATCGTCAGTTGTACATCGATATGGAGGTCAGCGGCATCTCGAAAGAGGAGGTCGCTGAGAAGCTTGACCTGACCGTGCCTGCAGTCAAGACTCGACTGCACCGGCTTCGAGTCGGACTCCGCGAGCGTCTTGCGCCTCTCCACCCATCAGCCTCTGCCTGAGGCCGTGTGGCAATGGAGTTAGCTAACGATTCGACAGAGACGGCTACCGCGATTATGGGAGTTCCAGACGAAACACAGACGATGGGGATCGGAGCGCTTTCCAAAGCGACAGGGATCCCCGTCGAGACGCTCAGGACATGGGAGCGTCGCTACGGCTTTCCCGATCCTGATCGCAACGACCTGGGGCATCGTGTCTATTCAAGTTCAATCGTCCCCCACCTCGAGTTGATTCACCGAGCACTGGAAGACGGTCACCGTGCCTCTTCGGTCGTCGGTACGCCGATGTCCGAACTCAAAGACCTTCTCGGCGAGCCTGCCGCGGAAGAGCAAACGGGAGTCGAGATCCTCGAGTTGAAACCTGGATGCGTCAAGCGGGATGAAAACAAGGTGATTCAGCCGTGGCTACAAGCGACCATCGACTTTGACGGCGAAGCGCTCGAAAGCGCGCTGCGGCACGACTGGCACAAACTCGGCGCTCTTCGCTTTCTCAAAGAACGGATCCGGCCATTCCTCGAAGAACTCGGGATTGCGTGGGTAGAACACCGTATGGAAGTCGCCCATGAGCACTTCGCATCCGAACGTCTGCGAGATTTTCTGGCCTCTCATTGGCGTCCGCTGAGCGATCGCTCACGAGGGCCACGTGTGGTCTGCGCAACGCTTCCCGGCGAGACCCACTACCTCGGGCTTCAAATGGCGGCGATGGTGCTCGCCGTTTCGGGATGCCGCGTCATCTATCTCGGCAGCGACACGCCCGTCGACGACATCGTCTCGGCGGCCGAATCCTACGACACGGCAGCAGTCGTCATCAGCGTCTCCATCGCCGCAAATCGATTCATGGTCACGCGTGACCTCTCAAGCCTTCGCAAAAAACTCGATCCGACGATCGGCCTGTTGGTCGGTGGCCGTGGAGCGCCCGAAGCGCTCGAAGACGTGCGCTCACTGCGCGACCTCGACCGACTCTTCGACTGGGGGCAAGAGCTGAACTCGGCAAGCGCAGACGCCTGAAAGGGCTTCTCGGCTGGAAGTGTGTCGAATGCCACGGTAGCCTCGTGTTCCAGGCGACTTTAACGCGCAGTGAGACGATGGCTACACTCTTCCGTACAACGACCCTCAAACTTCTCGTTCCACTCCTGGTTTTTTTCTTCACATCCGCGGATGCGAACGCAGCCCGGGCGCAACAACAACGTTCTCAAGCCGCATCCAGCCCTCAGACACCGGCTGGCTCTCGTAAAGTGCCTACACCAGCTCCTCCCGACCTCTCAGGAACCTGGGCTCAATTGCAGGTGCACGCCTCACTTTCAGAAATCCCCGTGGTCGGGAACATCAAGTCCAAGACGGTCTCTCTTTTGCTGATGAAGATTCGACAAAACTCCGACGAACTCTCGCTCGAGATTCAGCCCTGCGACGTGTCGATCGACTCGGATGTCAAACAGGTTGTGACCCGTGTTCCGCGCGCCATGGTCCAAGCGCTGGGAACCTCGAAGGTTCGCGCCACGCTCGCCAGAGGCAATCAGCACTGGCGCTTTGAACAGCAACGCCATGTGTCAATACTCGGAGCTCGACTCAAAAATCCTTCCGCAGACATGTTGCCGACGTGGGCGCGAGATTATCGGGTCGTCGATGCCGACAAAGACGGCAATCCCGGAGTGACTGTTGAAATCGATGGCATGATCGAAGGTGCCATCTATCTGGTGCAACGCAGCATCACACAGCTGCGCGGTCTCGTCGAAGACAACGACAAGGTCAACGGGCTGGTTGCATGGTCGACGGAACAATCGATCCTCGGCGCAACTTCTCGACTTCTGGAGAGTCAGCCTGCGACGCGACCCGACCCCGATTCGACCCGGAGCTACTTTCAGATGCGACGCGTGGAATCGACGACGACATGTTCTGACCTTCGCAAGAATGCCGCGAAGCTCTTTCCAAAAACACCCGAGTAGACATGACTTCTGCCTTTCTCGATGAGCTGCGATCGCAAAATCCCTCGGACAATCGGTCGACCTGGATCTACGTCCCCTACGACCAGCTCACCGACGCGTGCGGCCCCCTCGCAGAACAAAGCCCCGACGAAATAGGCATCGTACTCGTCGAGAATCAGCGCAAAGGGGATCGGCGCCCCTACCACAAGCAGAAGCTCGCGCTCATCCTCGCCAACATGCGCCACTTCGCCGTTGAACAGGCTCGACGTGGAGTGCGTGTCGAGTACCTCTTCGGCAACGACACAGATCGGAAGAGCACACGTCTGAACTCCAGTCAC
>CAYFTY010000353.1:0-5200 GCA_964346045.1 uncultured Bradymonadales bacterium
TCTCGACGATCCGCTCCCCTTCGGTCGCATCCGCGCCATGTGTTCGGGACTTCCGTTCGAGGTCGAGAGCTGTGTCGACGGATTGCTAGATCGAGGTTGGATTCGCGCCGAATCACGCTCGCTCGACGAAAATTCGCTCACCGAGGTCACCGAGATTTTCGAGCGCAATCCCGCTGAGGCCTCACCGGTCGGCCTCTCGGATGAGGACATCAAGAGTGTCCATGAGACGGTCACATTCTTTGTCGATCAGCGAAATTACATGGCTGCCGTACATGTCCTGAAGAATGCCATCAGTCTCTCGTCGGGGCATATGCCTTTTCGTATTCAGTACATCGAATTGACCCACCGATTTCTCGGCGATGCACCCGAAGCGCGGCGCGCTGTGCAAGCGGCGCTCAACCTCGATCCCCAGAATGACGACCTCCTGAAACTCGCCCAACTCATCGAGTGATGCACGATTCCTCGGTTCATCTCGACGGGGAAGTTGCGGTAGTGCGCCCGACGCAAGGATGAACACCGCTCCTCAGGAGAGTGCCATTCGGCCCAATCGCTCGTAGAGGTCGATGCCCGCAAAGAACTCGGGAATCGGGATATGTTCGTGGTCTGAGTGTGCGACCTGAATATCTCCGGGGCCAACCAGCCAGACCGGCGCAATGTCGACGAGGTAGGTCGCATCGGTATTGAACGACGCGATCGAGGTCTCGACGCCCTCGGGTGGATCGAAAAAGACCGGGTCATTATAGGCCGGAAAGCTGACTTCGACGTCGCCCACATCGCAGAATTGCCGAATTCGCTCGAGGGTCGGTGCGACCTCAGAGACGGCGCGAATCAGTACCTCGGCACGTGCGGAGGGAGCAAATACATTGGCGGCGACCCCACCCTCGATCACGCCCACGTTGATCGTCGTCGGCCCCAACACCTCGTGCTGCGGCCAATGCTCGGCGCGAATGGCCTCGAGCACGCCCAGCAGCTTGTGCACGGCCGAAACGCCTCTGTCCGGATAGGCCGAATGGCCGGCGATTCCGCTTGCTCGCAGCTCGAGCTTCACCATGCCTTTCTGCGCTTCGATGACACGGTTCTGGGTGGGCTCGCAGAGGATGATCCTCTCGGTTTCAAAGCCGTCGAGCTCTCGCGATAGTTTTGCGCCGCAGTGGTCTACCTCTTCGCCTACCACGAAGAGAAATCCGACATCTTCGAGCCCGTCGGCGCGCAGGCGCGAGCCAGCCTCGATCATGGCGAGGATGCCGCCTTTGGTATCGCAGGCGCCGCGCCCGTAGACCTTGTTGTCTTCGACGCGAGGCTCGAGAAAGGGAGGCACGGTGTCGACGTGGGTCGAATAGGTCAGACGGGTGAGCCCCGAAGGAGGGCGGGCCACCAGATTCCAGCGCTGCGGCTCGACCTTCTGGCGCTCGCATTCGTATCCGCGCGCAGCAAGCTCGTCTTCGAGGACCTGTAAAAACCCGGCTTCGTTGCCGCTGATCGACTCAATGCCGACCCATTCGACTAATCTCTCAATCCGTGGATCCATACGCTCGTCTTAACATGAAGTGCAGCTACGAGAATAGCTCTTCGGATTCGCCGCTCTCTGATGCGTGCGGGGAGTCTATCGACCGAGCTTCAGAGGTTGCTCGGTGACGACTCGGTTTCGGCCCTGGTGCTTGGCTTCGTAGAGGGCTCGATCGCCGGCGTTGAGTAGATGGCTCACGACCTGGTCGAGTGCCTCGGAAGCCAGGATTTCTTGCGCACCCGCAAGCTCGAGTGATGCAGCCCCGATGGAACTCGTGGTCGCGCAGCGCTCTTCGACCGCTGCGCGCAATCGTTCGGCGACCCTGTGGGCCCCCTCGATCTCGGTGTCGGGCAACATCATGACGAACTCGTCGCCGCCGAGTCGGGCAATCACGTCGATCTCGCGCACGACATCCGAGCAGATCGCGATCAGATCGACGAGCGCTTGGTCTCCGGCAGCGTGGCCGTGCGTGTCGTTGATGTGTTTGAACTGGTCGAGGTCGAGCACAAGCACCGCCAGCGAGTCCCAGCCCGTGCGAATGCCAGTCTTGATGGCACGCCGTAGAGCCTGAAACAAAAAGCGCCGCGAGTAGGCTCCCGTCAATTCGTCGGTCATGGCCAGGCGCCTGAGCCGTGCGTTTGCCCGTGAGATTTCGATCTGAGTGCGCACCCGGGCAAAGAGAATCGCCGGGGTATAGGGCTTGGTCAGAAAATCGTTTCCGCCTGCGTCGAGCGCGCGGATCGTCATCTCTTCGGAGGTTCCATGGGCGGTCAGAAAGACCACCGGGATGTGTGCGGTCTCGCTATCGGCCTTGAGGCGCTTGCAGGTCTCGATGCCGTCGAGCATGGGCATCGCGACATCGAGCAAGATCATTTCAGGTTGTTTCGAGCGTGCGATTTCGATGGCCGCTTGACCGCTGCGCGCCGTCGCAACCTCGAATCCGGCATCCTCGAGCTCCTGCGTGATCAAATCGAGGTTTATCTCATTGTCGTCGACCACGAGCACGTGGCCGGCCTCTTCTTGCGTCATCCCGAAACCCGTATTTCTGCCTGCGTAGTATCAGGTTACCGCATCAAACGCCGAACCTGAAAGAAGAACACACGTCGGTGGACTTCGTTGCGCCTGTACCAGCTTTCGATTAGTGTCACGCAAACGTCATTGTTGTGCAGGTTTTTGCACCGACCCTGCGGGATTCGAGATGGATAGACGCATACTCGTTGTCGACGATAACGACGATATCCGAGCGATCGTCGTCGCGGCCGTCGAAGCCGAGGGGTGGACTGCATTCGACGTTCCCGATGGCGAAGAGGCGCTCGAACGCTTCAAAGAAATCCAGCCCGACCTGGTCGTACTCGATATCCTGATGCCCGGCATGTCGGGCACCGATGTCTGCCGCGAAATCCGCTCGATCTCGAATGTTCCCATCATCTTTTTATCAGCGCGTGACGAAGACATCGACCGCATCGTCGGCCTCGAACTCGGAGCCGACGACTACGTCACCAAACCCTTCAATCCCCGCGAACTCATCGCTCGCGCACGGGCCATCTTTCGGCGCGTCGAAGCCGATGGCGTCAATCACGACGGCATCGAGGTGCTCAAGCACGGAAAGCTCATGCTCGATACCGAGCGATTCAAAGCCTTCTGGAGCGACGAGCATATCCGCCTCACCAAGACCGAATTCCTCTTGCTGCGTACTCTTTTGCGTCAGCCAGGGCGTGTGTTCACCCGCGAAGAGCTGATGGAAGGTGCATACGAAGAGGGAACTCACGTCAGCGATCGTACGATCGACAGCCATATCCGCCGGCTGCGCAGCAAACTCGATGAGATCGGTGTCGACCCCATCGAGACCGTCCGCGGGGTTGGCTACACCCTGGCCGAAGAGCTCTGAAGATGTCCGCGCCGACCCTCAAGTCGAGAATTGGCGCGTTCCTCGACTATTTCACGACCGATTCGACCGACCCGATCCGTCGACAGCGCGAACGCGTCGTGGTTGGCTCGGCCTTCATGCTCATCGTCGTGGCGTGTGTATTCGTATCGGTCTGGGCTTTCAAACCCTCGAAATTTCAGAGTCCGTTCAACCCCATCACGATCACGATCAGCACATCGATCGTGTTTGCTCTCTGCGTCCCCTTCTTTTTGCGACGTACCGGCGCGCTGGCGATCTCGGCGACGGTCCTTTCGGTTTGTACCGTAGCCAGTGTCGGCATGGCCGCTGCCTACAATACCGGTTTTCGCGGCCTCTCTATGGCGTGGATGACCATCATCCCGCTCTATATGGGCTTTGTCGTGAGCCCCAGGGCGGGTTGGATCGCGGCGTTTTTCATCGTGGCTTTCGAGGCAGTCTTCGCGGCGCTCACGGCGCTGCATTTCGATTTTCCGGTCGTGATGAGCAATGACGAGCGGCTCTTTGGAGACGTGCTCGCGGCGATGAGCGCGGCCTTTTTTGCGGCGGCGTTCACGGCATTCTACGAAAACTCGCGCACCGACGCTCTCGAAGAAAAACGGCGGCTCGAGCGTGAGAATGAAGAACTCGCCGAGCTGAATCGGCTCAAGAGCGAATTCGTGGCGATGATTTCGCACGAATTGCGAACGCCCCTCAACGCGATCATCGGATTCAGTCGGATCGTGTCGCAAAAAGCCGAGCTCGACGAGCGCCAGCGTGAAAACGTCGACAAGATCCACTACAGCGGGCAGCACCTCTTGCAGATCGTCGATGAGCTCCTCGAGGTGGAGAGTATCGAAGCCGGGATGCTCAAGATTGTTTTCGCCGAGGTCGAGTTCGTCGATTTTATCCGAAAGATCGCCGAGACCTCACGCCCGCGAGCTGAAGAACAGGGCCTGAAATTCGTCTTCGAATCCAATGGCGAGGCGAAGATTTCGACCGACCCGCAGCGGTTGCGCCAGATTGCGGACAACCTGATCACCAACGCGATCAAATACTCCGAGACGGGCACGGTCACCGTACGTGCCTACGTGCGCTACACGCGCTTCGTTTTCGAGGTCGAGGATCAGGGAATCGGTATTCCCAAAGACCAGCAGGTCATGGTCTTTGCGCCCTTCCGTCAGGTCGAGAGGAGCGATACGCGCGCCGATCAGGGCGTCGGGCTCGGGCTCTATCTCGTCCAAAAACTCACCGAAGCTCTCGACGGAGAGATCACCCTCGAGAGCGAGCCGGGAGTCGGAACTCTTTTCCGCGTGATGTTCGAGCGTCGGTCCTGACTATTCGTCAAAAGCCTTGCAGAGCAATCGCTGTTGCTCGAGTTCGTGGCTTTCGTGCGATCCGGTGGCCGGCGAGGCCGATGCCACGCGACCGACATACTGGATCAGCGGATCGCCACCGAGCACTTCGAGGAAGTGCGGCAGTAGATACGACCATGCGCCCATATTCTTGGGCTCTTCCTGAACCCATTTGATGTTCTTGACGCCCGAGAAAGGCTCGAGTGCTGCCTCGAGCTTATCGCGATCGAGCGGAAATAGTTGCTCGATACGAATGATCGCCGTCTCGTCGTATCCCTTTTCTTCGGCATACTGAACCAGGTCGTAATAGACCTTACCCGAGCAGAGCACGACGCGCTCGACGTTGGCGGGGTCGATATGTTCGCGCGACTCGCCGATCACATGTTGGAATTCACCTTCGGCGAGGTCTTCGAGTGACGAGACGGCGCGTTTGTGTCGCAGCAGGCTCTTGGGCGT
>CAYFTY010000354.1:0-5193 GCA_964346045.1 uncultured Bradymonadales bacterium
GTGGGCTCACGCTCGTCGAGGTCTTCTATCCCGAGCATCCCTGGGGGACCGAGCCACGCGTCGGTTTGAAGTTAAGGTATTGATGGAGTATCTGTCAAAATTTCAAGAGCTTATCGACCGCGCCGAGGAGCGGCAATATCTGCCCGAGACCGGTGTCTATCTCGAAGAGGCTGCGCGCCTGGCGCTCAAAAACAGCGATATGCCGAACGCCCTTCTGGCGCGCTATCTCTACACCTTCGCGGTAGCGCCGATGGAGCCCGAAAAGGCGCTCGTCTCGTTTTCGTGGTGTATCGCGCACGCCAGAGACGCCGAAGAGGTGCTGCCCGCCGGCTCGCTCGCGCAACTTTACGGCATCGCCATCGGCATCTTGCGCAGCTATCCGAATTACTCGCTCGAAACGATCGAAAACACTTTCGAAGAGATGGAGGAGCTCTATGAGCATTACGGCCTGAACTGGC
This sequence comes from uncultured Bradymonadales bacterium, assembly GCA_964346045.1. Lineage (GTDB taxonomy): Bacteria > Myxococcota_A > Bradymonadia > Bradymonadales > Bradymonadaceae > CAYFTY01. The sequence goes on from CAYFTY010000354.1 coordinate 459, forward strand.
GCGATATCTGGCATCAGCGACTCTATTTCGCACTGAGCACGGGCCGACGCGACGACGCCGCCGAGTACTATCGCAAATGGCAGGATTCACAGCCCGATGCATTCGCCTGCCGGGTTTGCGATCGCGGCACCCAGGTTCTCTATCATCTGCATCGCGAAGACTATGACGCGGGGTTTCGCCATGCGCGACCGATCCTCGAGGGTGAAATCACATGCCCTCACGGTCAGCCTTTGATGACCTACGCTTCGACGCTCGTGCCGCTGATCCGAGTCGGTCGCATCGAAGAAGCCACAGTGAACTTTCGGGCGACGCGGGCGCTCTTATTGCACCTCTCGTACGCCGGCATCTGGGCTGCCGGCCGCCAGCTTTCCTATCTCTCGCTGGTCGGCGACATCGACGAAGCTATCGCTTCATTCGATGATTATTTTCTGACGGCGATGAACCGCGGAACACCCGCCGATCGCTATGGCTACCTGCTCGCTGCCAGGTCTGCCGCACGGCGAGTCGTCGACGAAAGAGACGCCGAACGGAGCCAGCGTTTTTTGAAAACGATGGAGCTCGTACCCGACGCCGAGTCTGATTCGATCGACGAGGCGCTTATATGGCTCGATGGGCACATGCGCGGGTTGGCCGCGGCATTCGACGAGCGAAACGGCAACGGCGAATTCACGCGCGTGGCGAATCTTTTCGAGAAAATCTACGAAGAGAGCGCGCAGTATCGGTGACCTCAAAACAGGGTCGAGTCGTGTACCCGGCCGACCTCTGGGAGCCGACTTTCCCGGGCCTTCCGCCGCGAGGGCATGTCGGCTGTCGCCGCCGAGTAACTTGTTTCGATCAGGATTTAATTCGCCAGGTCGTACCCTCGGGAGAGTCGAGCACCTCGATATTCATCTCGGCGAGCTCGTCGCGGACGGCATCGGCGCGATCCCAGTCTTTGGATTCGCGGGCCTCGGCACGGGCTGCAATCAGCTCGTCGACGCGGTCGGTATCGATGCCGAGTAGCTCGACCTTGAGATCGCGAAGCTCGCGCAGTGCCTCGCTGGCGGGCTTCTCGAGAATGCCCAGCAGGTTTCCGGCTTCTTTGAGCAGCTCGTGGATTTTCACCAGGCTGTAGAGCCTGTCGCCCTTGGCCTTTTTCTTGGACTCGGTGAGGTCGTTTGCGACCTTCGCGAGTTCACCAATGGCAGCCAGTGCGCGCGGCGTGTTGAAGTCGTCTGCGAGCGCCTCGTCGTAACGCTGCATGAATCCGTCGAGCACCTCGCCTTTATTCTCGAACCATGTGCCTTCGACCTCACCGCCATCGTACTCGGCCTTTGCCAGCGCGTCTTCGACGCGTTCGAGCGTCGTGTAGAGGTACTCGATGCGGTCGGTCGCGTCGTCGAGGTTGTCCTGCGAATAGGTGATCGGATGTCGGTACTGCGTCGTGTGCATGAAGTACCGAATCGCCTCGGGGTGATAGCCCTGCAAGACGTCGCGCGTCGTCCAGAAATTGCCCAGCGACTTCGACATCTTGCGCTCGATGAGGTTTCCGTCTTCATCGCGCTCGGCCACGTTCACCATGCCCACGTGCATCCAGTGGTTGGCGAAGGGTTTACCCGACGAGCCCTCGGATTGGGCGATCTCGTTTTCGTGGTGCGGAAAGATCAAATCGCGCCCGCCACCGTGGATGTCGAAGGTCTCGCCGAGGAATTTCTGGCTCATGGCCGAGCACTCGATATGCCAGCCAGGACGGCCCTGCCCCCAGGGTGAATCCCAGCTCACGTCGCCTTCTTTGGCGGACTTCCAGAGCGCGAAATCGAAGGGGTATTCTTTCTGCCCTTTGTCGTCGTCGACACGGCCCGAGCGGCCGGCTTCCATATCCTCGAGCTTTCGGCCCGAGAGCTTTCCATACCCGTCGAATTTCTGCACGCGGTAGTAGACATCGCCACCCGCTTCGTACGCGTAGCCACGGTCGATGAGCGTCTGCGTCATCTCGATGATCTCGTCGATCGTCTCCGAGACGCGCGGTTCGTGGTCGGCGTGAGCGACGAGCAAGCGGCCCATGTCTTCGTCGAGCGCCTCGATGAATCGCTGCGCGAGCGCGAGCGGATCCTCGTCGACCTCGTTGGCGCGCGCGATGATCTTGTCGTCGACATCGGTGTGATTTCGCACATAGGTGAGGTCCCACCCAAAATGGCGCAGCACCCGCTGCACGACGTCGAAAAAGACGAAAACACGCGCGTGACCGATATGCGTGAGGTCGTAGACCGTCACCCCGCAGACATACATCGAGATCTTTCCGGGCTCGACCGGCTCGACCTCTTTCTTGCCGCCCGAGAGGGTGTCGTGGATGCGAAATTTCGTGGGCTGAGCGCTCATGATGTCTCCAATATTTCCAGCAATTCGAGAGCCGGCGCACCATATCCCCTCGGCAAGGTCGAGACAAGGTGCCCGGCCGCAATCGCCACCCATGGTAGGGTCCAGTCCCTTCCGAGCCTCGCGAGGAATTCCTTCCACAAGGGAAGCTGCCGACCGCGGGGAGGCGGATGGGGACGCGAAGTCCGCACCTCTCAAGTGGTCGCAATGAGCGACCATGATCTACTATCGAGGTTCAGGAGGAGGCAATCATGAGCAAATACTGGAGTCCGATCGAAAATCAGACGTCCTGGCGCAAGATCTCGCTGGGCATGTGGAAGCAGCCATCCGACCCGACGATCTACGGGTTCGAGACGTTGGATGTCACCGATACTCTCGAGTACCTCGACCAGGTGCACGAAGCATCGGGCGTCAAGGTCTCGCCAGCGGCGCTGCTGATCTGGGTCTTCTCGGACGTGTTCAGTACGTACCCCGAGCTGAATGTGATGATCGTCAACGGCCAGATTCAGCAGCGACATACGGTCGATGCCTTCTGCCAGGTCGCGATCCCGCACGCCGTCGGCGACCAGGCCGACCTCAGCGGCGTGAAGATCGCCGAGTCTGACAGGCTCGACATCGTCGAGATTGCGAAGGCGCTTCGCGGCAAGGCCAGACGCGTGCGAGACGGGCAGGATCAGGAGATCGAAAAGCAGAAGAAGCTCATCGACCACGTGCCATCCCAGGTGATCGGCAAAGCCGTCGAGCTGGTGGACTTTCTGACCTACAACGTACCGCTCGATCTCGATTCACTCGGCATCAAGAGCGACCCCTTCGGCTCGTTCATGGTCTCGTCGATCGCCGCATTTGACCTGCGTCTGGGGCTCGCACCGCTCGTGCCGGCGAGCCGCTGCGCGTGCGTCGCGCTGCCCGGCGCTGTCTTCGAAAAACCGATGGTGCACGAGGACGAGGTGAAGCCACGCAAGGTGATTCAAGTCGGATGCACCTTCGACCATCGTTGCTACGATGGCTACCAGATCGGCCTGCTCGTTCGGCGCGTGCGCGAGGTGATGGAGCATCCCCGAGACCATCTGCCGGCGCCGGAATTCTGGGAGGGTTGAAAGACGGCTTGATTCGACGACGCCGTCACTCAGACCGTTCGTCCGAGGTGTCGCGAGGCTCACATTGGTCGCGGGTTTCGGTTTCGGGTTGGAAGAAAAGGAGTTGTTCCCACCGATCTGCGGTCTTTTCGCGGTAAAGCAGAGAATTTCCGGGACAATCACTTGGAAGAGGTTGATTGGCAGCCATGTACGCTCGTAACTCACTTTCGAGTGCGTTGACGGTATTGGGCAATCGGAATTCCGGACGCCGTTCTCTTTCACTCGAAGCCGTGTTCGGTAAGCCGGGTTCGATCCGAAACCCATCCCCCAACGCGAAATACTCATTCTTCACGTGGACCAATTTCATGATTCGAAACTGCCCGGCTTTGACCGCACCCGTCGTGGAGTAATTGCTGGTCAACTTGGCCCGAACTTCGTCCTTGCCAATGGAGGAGCCTGCCAGCTCTCGCTCCAACCGGAGTGTCAGTTATCGGTAAGCTGTCGATTGGTAGGGGTATTCACCGTCGCAGAGTTCCTTGTTGCCCGCGATATATCGTTGAACATCGACGACCTCGCTCAAAACAAGTGTTCCATCTCGCGGCGCGGGGTCGCACACCGTAATCAAAGCTGGCCCCGAACTATCGAAGTCTTCGGAAGAGTCTTCGTGTACGATGTGGAAATCGGTGATGCCTTTTTCTTCGGATGAATTGCAACATATCGATAGTCCTACCACGAAAACAAAGAGCCACGTCCGCGTCAGATGTCCCATGTTCCTCTCCCTGTCTATTGGTCTCGAGTCCAAACAGCGGAGTAGTCGCGGTTAACCCGAAGGGCGGAGGCGGATGCAGTTCGTGCCTCCGAAACGGTCCGGTAACCGTGTATCGGACTTCTAGAATTCGGGGGGTGAACTCCCCCTCGCCCTTCGGGCTCGGCCCACGGGGCCGCACATACCTCACTGCGTTCGGTACAGTGCTTGTTTCGACCGTGATCATCTTCGGCACCAGGCGGATCCAGTTCGCGCCTCCGAAGCCTACTTGTACTGCTCCAACTGCTCGCAGCCGAAGTCGTCGCCTTCGCGGCAGCCGCGCTCGAGAAGCTCGATGCCGAAGCGTTTCTTATCGTCGTCGCGAGCCCAGATGGCGCCGAGATAGCTGCAGCTGAAAGCGATTCCGCCCTCGCAGGATTTCATGTAGAGGTCGGTGGCCTCGGACATGTCCTGCTCGACGCCGCGGCCGTCTTCGTACATACCGGCGAGGTTGTGGCAGCCCTGTTCTTCGCCGAGGTCACAGGCCTGTCGATAGATG
>CAYFTY010000355.1:0-5193 GCA_964346045.1 uncultured Bradymonadales bacterium
GCCAAAGACTTCCCGCAGATCGAGGAGATCGTGCGCTTCCACCGCGCCAACACGCATCGAGAGCGCACCCATCAAGATCGTGATGACGATGGCGACCGAAATGATCACATACTCGATCTTGATGAAACGAAAGCTCGACGAAAAAACACGCAGGTGTTTTCCGAGGATGATGCCGACTCGGAAGAGCCGTAAGAGCCGCAAGATCCGCAAGACTCGGAACGCACGCAGAAGCGGCAAGACCGAGAGAATGTCGATCCAGTATCGCCGAAGAAACCGCCACTTTTTATTCTCGACGTAGTAACGGATCGAAAGTTCGACGACGAAGATCATCGTGATGATGTCGTTGACGAGCATCACGGTATGGGCTTCCAAACTCGCCGTGTTTTGCATGGCCGCTTCGACCAAGATCAGCGCCACCGAGACAAGAATGAGCACAGCGACCGCAATCTCGGTGCTCGTCTTTTTGATGAAATGGTCCAGATGTTTCCGGAATGTGTTTTGGCCCGGGGTTTTCATTTGGATCGGCGAGGAGTATCGTGGGGTAGAGCGATTCGGTTTTGGAACTCCAGCCGAGACTGCCGCATGCGCAGCGCTCGTGCAAGGTCGGGAGACGAGGTGAGCGATGGCACATTCCACAGGCGACTCTCCAGATCGAAGCGCCCTGCTCTTTGGAGTCATTCTCTCACTGGGCGTGGCGGGTCTTGCTTTCTGGCTCTTCTCATCGTCAGCGCCAGAGCTCGAGCGCGTGGATTATTCGGACTTCGAATTCGAGAGCTTTGCGATCGATCGCGACCGATTGACCGAAGAGCGGGCTCGCGAGCGGGATGACTTTTCGCCCGACCCATCGGCGCAGACGGCCATCGAGGCCTTTGAAAAGGCTGTGCGACGGGCGAATCTCAAACAATTCGGCCAGCCATCCAGAAAGGAGCTTCGCGACACCGAAATCGAGGTCGAATTTGCCGCGAATGAAGCGGCCTCGCGCGCAGGCGGATACGAGCACTTCGTCTATTTCGTCGAAGATCTCTATCATGCCTGCCAGACCCAACTCGGTACGGCTCTCGCGGCCATTCGCGATGGGAATATCAGCTTTGACCAGATGGTCACAGCTCCCCCCGATGAATATGCCGTCTATCGCGAGGTATGCGGGAACGTCATTCCCGAGTTAGTGGCACGAGGTCTCGTGAGTCGCGACGGAGAATGGCGTGGTAAATGGGGCCCGGTGCTCTTCGATATCCTCTATCGCTATCGGATCGCTTCGATTATCCGGTTGCGCATGCGTCCCGCGCTACAGCTTACGTCGTATGGACGCGAGAGCATGTGGCGATGGCGTATTCAAGACGAGGTGGCATTTTCGATTGGCAAACGGCTCGATGCGGTGCGGCAGGGTTTCGAGCAACGTGCCGAGGGGGATACGTATCCAACTCCGCTCGAAGCTGCGAAAATCTACGTGCAGGCCAACGACCTCGAAGAAGCGCTCGACGAGCTCGAGCCATGGTGCGCAGAGAATCCGGATGATGCTCAGTTGCAGCTCCACTGCTCGTTTCTGGAGCAAGAGCTGAAAGCCGCGTCCAGAGGCAAAAAGAATCCCTGATACCTTGACAAGCACTGAGACTCTTGGTTAGAACCTCGGTCCTCGAATCGCGAGGCGATTCTCAGGGGCCGTAGCTCAGCTGGGAGAGCACATCACTGGCAGTGATGAGGTCAGGGGTTCGAACCCCCTCGGCTCCACTGAAAAAGCCCGACCAACCGGTCGGGCTTTTGACGTTCTACAAGCCTCTGCCGCGTCAATCTTCGCCGCGAGCTTTCTTGAAAAGCTCGGCGGTACTCGACCGTTTCAACTCTTCGGTGCTATCAGGCCCCGGCGTGACTACATCGCTGCCCTCATCTCCGAATTCGACCAGGTCGCCGTCCTCGAAAAGCTGGTCGATCATATCATCGAACGACGCTCTCGAGCCTTGTAGTCCGTTCATCGCAGTGCGGATTTCATCTGACGCGGGAACATTCATTGACGTCTTTTGATGCTGGCGATGGTACCGCTCGAGTTCCGAGAGTGGGATGCGGGTTTCGCGTCCTTCAAAGACGGGTACGAGCGCGCCGGTCTGCAGTTTCAGTGTGACTTCAGACTTCGAGCATCCCAGGAATTCGGCGGCGTCTTCGAGGGTGAGCGCTCGACGTTTTTTCGTAATCTCTCTGCCGCCCAGTTCGGGGTCGGGCGGCGGGGGTGGCTTGACCGAATCGTTCTCGTCGATCACTTCGAATTCGTCGCCCGTGTGGTCTTCGAAGATCTCTTCAATTTCGTAGTCATCGACCTCGACCTCGGCTCGCTGGCAATTGGTCAGGCCGCGCAGCGCGGCCGCAGCAAGCATTTCGAACGCTTCCACTCCTCTTGCTGCGTCGCGATGGGGAAGCACTTCTGAATAGAGAAGCGCCGCCTCGGCGTTTTCGAGCGCCTTTTCGAGCGCTTCTTCGAAAGACTGCATGATATTCGAATCCGATACGCGATCGGTCCGCGTTCTCGTGCCGTCGGAGTAGTCGAAGTCCGACATGACGGAAACCTCGTGGGCTGAATTGTAGGAGCATCGGGCTGTTATCTAGGATAGCGATGCAGCCGGCTCCTTCCAAATCGGTGCCCGAGACCGAGGCCTTCAATTCGCGCCATCGCGGGGCCGCCCATCCTGCGAAATGTCTAGAATCACTGCCGAATCGGCCCCTATCCCGGAAATGACGCGTCGCGGCAGCGGCGACTCGATTCCCTCGTTTTCAAAGGCCGCCTTGATCTCCTTGATGATTTCGGCGCGGATTTCGAGGTAATTTTTGGTCGAGGCCCACACCGAGAACTGCACGTTCAGCCAGGAATCGCCGAAGCCCTGAAAAATGAAGAGTGGGCGCGGCTCGTCGAGACATAGTGGATTGGAGTCGGCGACTGCGAATAGCGCCTCTTCGACCCGGTTGAGGTCCTCGTCGAGCTCGAATCGCAATTGCAGGTCGTAGCGACGAATGGGGTAATGCGTGAGGTTTGTGAAATTCGTCTTCAGCAGGGTTTCATTGGGAACACGCACGCTGAGGTTGTCGAAGGTCCGCAGCTTCACCGAGAGGAGGTCGATTGAAACGACCTCTCCGGTAATCTGATCGATCCTGAGGACGTCGCCGACGACAAAGGGGCGCTCGCCGAGCAAGAAAAGGCCCGAAATCACATTGGATGCAGACGTCTGCGAGGCAAATCCGATGGCCACCGTGAGGACACCGGCGGCTCCGAGCAGGACGGTGAGATCGAACCCCAGATGCGTGAGCACCATGCCGATCGTCACCAGCGCGAGTCCGTAGAAGACAATGCGGCGCAGCACGGCCACATGCTGATCGCCAGCGGTACGGCCCAGAAAACGTGCGATCCCTCGCGAAAGAAGGCTGCTGAGAATCAGCCCCACGACGAGAATCAAAAAAGCGCCGATCCAGGATTGGAGTGTCTCGAGACCTTGTTCGCCAAGCTTCTCAATCAGCATGTCCATATCGAGTTACCCCACCAGCTTGTGGAGAGCTTTGGAAAGCATGTTTCGGGTCGATTCAGCTCGCGGTCCGGCGAACCTTTCGGCACCCTCGGCCTCCTGCGCTACCCGAGACGAAAAGCGAATGTCCGAGCGCTGAGTCTCGTCGCGATTGGTCACGGTCACTGATTCTGTCCAGAGTCGGCCGTTTGCGGCCAGATAGAGGGAAAGTGCCGTGGCTGGCAGACTGAAGCGCTCGATCAAGATGCTCGTATCTGTTTCGTTTTTGAAGACGGCCTTGGTCATCGCCCGAGTGGGACGAACCTGAAGTCGATCGGGCGTGGGGCTTGCCTGCGTGCGGCTCGCATACGAAAGCTCGCCCTCGCCTGCCGGTTCCCCGAACCACGTGTCACTCGGCCGGTAGGAAGGCAGGTCTGCGATCACCGAATCTCCGATGAAGACCTGAACCCAGATCGGTGTCGTCATGAAGAACGCAGCCTCTCCATGCGGCGCGACCTGTGTTGGCACCTCGGGGCGAATCACGACTGCACGATCGGCCAGGGCCGGCTTTAGACGTACGGTTTGTGAGCTGCTCCCCATCGTGCGTAATATCTGGAATTCCCGCTCTTCGGTCGGCACTTCGGCGAGCTCCCCTGCCCGATCATCTTGCCTCTCGACGAGTGGATCGTGGTCGGTGCGATGCGAGACGACCCAGACGCCCTGGTCGTTTCCGATCCATAATTCGAGAGGCCCCAGCTTCCAGAGGTGTGACTCCCCTGAGTCGAGGGTCCAGCTCTGCTGCCAGATGCTCTTTTCGTCATTCATGATTGCCGTCGGTGCGAAGTTCGACCGTTTGATAACCACGCGAGGTCCAGTAGACAAGCATCCTGTGACCTCGCGCGTCGACATAGGCATCGACGACCCAGGCACCACGAGGAACACCCGCGCGTTTTGCAGCCGAGTCGCGATGCACGACATCGATTTGCCAGCCGAGCTCGTCTGCGACGAGTGACTCACCAAGCCATGACTCGAGTACGGCGGCGGCGGGACGCCCATTGACAGGATTCTCGAGCACCCTCGACTGCAGGCGAAGGACTTCATTGACCTCATCGACGCGAGAAAGTGTTTCTCCCCGACGAGGGTCGATCGCCAGAATCAGAGCGTCGTTCGCCGGGTCGCGAAAAGAAACGGGCAGTTGCCCCGCGCTTCGCTTGTATCCTGCGAGAGGGGCGCCGTCGCGCCAGACTCGCAGATAAGCTCCCGTGAGCAGCTCACCCCGCGCGTCGGTCACCCTGACCCGAAGCACCTGCTCGGGCTCGAGTGTTACTTCAACTTTTCTGAGAGGAGGCCACTCGAAGCGAAGCTCCGTGTATCCCGACGCGCGGATGCGACCGCGATAGGTCGACGGCAGAAGCCTCAGGCGAAGGCGTGCTCGACCGGTCTGCGTCGCCGAATACGCGTACGGGTGCCAGGTCTCACCCCAGAAAACCTCAGGTATCGCATTTGAGAATGCGGCCTCTTCGAGCGGAGCGCGAACTTCGAGTTCGTATTCGGCCAGCTCGGGAAGCTCGACCTCGAAGAGTTCACGAAATTCGACCGCCTCACGATAGAACCCGTGGTTGGCCGTAAAGAGAGTGACCTCTCCCGAGCCTCGACAGCCGATTTGCCAGGTCTGGTCTTCGAGTTGTAGCACCGGACACAGGCCGTCCTC
>CAYFTY010000356.1:0-5189 GCA_964346045.1 uncultured Bradymonadales bacterium
CGGGTTTCTCTGTGAACGCGACCGCTTCGACGTCGACGGGGACCTTTCGAATGGCTGCGAGCTCGCAACTGAATGGGGCGAATCCATCACGCTCTTTCAACTCAATCCCGAGGCGCTATCACGCGAGGGCGAACGACTGCTCATCGCCGGTACCTCGGATACGACGCGGGAGTTCGTTTCGGGGGTTGTGAATACGACCCTCGATGCCGCTCCCGAGCCCATATCGCCCGCCATCGCGACAGGGGCTCTTTCGCAAGGAGATTGGGTCGTCTGGGAAGACGGTATCTCGTGGATCACCGATGACGATGTCTTCTTTCAGACCGGCTGTGCGCAGGGGCCTGCACCGCCGATCGTCGATGCGGCACGCGTCGGTGACCAACTTGTCGTGGCCAACGAGCAAGGGCTCGTGCTCGCCCAGGCTTGCTCGGCAGGACTCTGCGAGACGGGGCGAATCTCTCGAGCTCGGTATCTCGCCGAGTTTCGTCAGAGGGTGACGTTGCCCGATTCGCTCGCGGCCTTTGCCTTCGATTCATCGGAGTTCGACCTATGCGACGCCGCATGTCTATTTGATGAAAACGGGCTTGCCGCGCCGCCCGCCTGCCTCGATGGCGTGTGCACGAACGCGCTGCCCGAGTGCGAGGGGTGCGAGCCTTCGGGGGCGAACTGCCCCGACTTTCGACCCGTCGCTCTCGCGAACTCGGAGCTCGACATCGACCGCCTCTACGTGCTGACTGCCCGCGGACTCGTCGCCGTGCGTATGCCCGATGCCGCGCCGATCTTTCGCCTCGAAGAGACCTTCGAGCCGGGCCTGGTCTCGGGGGCCGCCTATGTCGACCTCGCGGTCGAGATGACCGGGAGTGATACCGAAATCGTGACCCTGCTGGCCGCGGACGGCACCGTGCGAACGCTCGAGCTCGAGGGCGAGAATGTCGTTACGGATTGGCGACCGATCGGTGCTTCGGGGCAGCTTCCTATCGATACGACGGAGTTTTCGGCCATCGCACGAGAGGCAGGCACCACCGTCATTGCCGCCGAGAGCGTATATGCCGTGGGCACGGTCGGAGCCGCGCTCAAGAGCGTCGAGCTCGTCGCCGATACGATCCCCGGTCGAGTCGTGGCATCGGTCGTCGACGCATCGACAAGCATGACCGAAATCGAGGTCTATTACCTCGCCCTCGGGCAGTTGCAGGTTCGATACGTCTACCTGGTCGAGTGATGTATGGAAGCATCCAGACTAGAGGTCTGTGTCACTAGCGCTCGACACGAATCACGTCGTGTTCATCGCACGCACGAAAAGTCTTCCTTCTACCCAGCGCCAGCCATGGGTTTTCGGCATCATCAACAGCATCAGGCGCCAGGGGGGTCGAAACCACTGACTTCAGACTTTGGGTCTCTCCTGTCACATCCCGGGGCCCAGGCCAGCATGAGCATCAGAATCAATCGGATCTTCGTGGTGTCCCTCGGGCTCGGTTTTCAGCGTTTTTCGACGTCCTCGCCAGTGCTCGGGGCTTGATCCACGTCGGGCTTGTGATACACCGGCCGCAGCATCTCGCTCCGTCCGAGCATCGACTTGACCTCGCGACGAATATTGCGGATTCGCATCTCGGCGACCTCTGCGAGTGGACTTTCGGGGTATAATCTGAGAAACGACTGATATCCCTCGAGGGCTTCGTCGTAGTCGCCTGCGCGATACTTCACCTCTGCTTCTTCAAACGCTGCCGTCTCGGCCTTGCGTGGCCCATCACAGGCCATCACGCAGAAGCAGAGGCCCAGCGTGAGCAAGATCCCGAGCAGCCTTCGGAGCGAATAACGCATGAGAGCCGTATGAACCACGAAGAAGAACATGATTTCCGAGCCGGTTTCGTCGCACTCGTCGGCCAGCCCAACGTCGGCAAGTCGACATTGATGAATCACGTCCTCGGCGTCAAGGTGGCCATCACCACATCCAAGCCGCAGACGACGAGGAACCGCATTCTCGGCGTGCAGACCTATCCCGACAAGGGACAGATTTGTTTCGTGGACACGCCCGGCATGCACGAAAGCTCCAAGCGTCTGAATCGTGCTATCGTGCAGACGGCCGTCGAGTCGATGCAGGACGTCGATCTCGTCTGTCATCTCATCGACGCAGCCGCCTTTGTGGGGATGGATAAACGAGGCGAGCTCGACCGCGCCTGGGACCAGGAGAAGTTCGTGATGGAGCGCCTCGAAAACGTCGATGTCGACGTGATGGTCGTGCTCAACAAGATCGACAAGGTCAAACCCAAGGAGCTTCTTCTGCCGCTCCTCGAGGATATTCTCGAGAGAACGGGAGTCGAAGATATCGTGCCTGTGAGCGCCCTGACCGGCGATAACACGGACCACCTCGTCGACGTGATACTCGGCTATCTCCCTGAACAGCCGCCGCTATTTCCGGAAGACATGCTCACCGACAAAGCCGAACGATTTCTCGCGTCCGAATTCGTGCGCGAAGAGATCATGAAGCAGACCCGGCGCGAGATTCCATACGCCGTGGCGGTCGAGGTCGAGCGCTTCGAAGACTCCGAAGACGGAGACGTGCTCGAGATCTCGGTGGTCATCCACGTCGAGCGAAGCTCACAGAAAGGGATCATCATCGGGCAGGGCGGCTCACGCATCCGAGAGATTGGAACGCAGGCGCGCCAACAACTCGAGCGATTCTTCGGTCGTAAGATCTTTTTAGAAACTTTCGTCAGGGTCCAATCCCAATGGAGCGAGGACCCCAAGGCGCTTCATCGATTCGGGTACGAGTCATGAAACCCATTGTTGCCATCGTCGGGCGTCCCAACGTCGGAAAGTCGCGTTTTTTCAACCGACTCACCGAGTCGCAGGACGCCATCGTATTCGATTTTGAGGGCGTTACCCGCGACCGTCAGTACGGTGATGCCGAATGGTATGGTCGTGAATTCACGCTCATCGACACCGGCGGATTCGTTCCGACGACCGAAGAGCCCCTTCTCGCGCTGATGCGTGATCAGGCTCGTCTTGCGATCGAAGAAGCCGATATCATCCTCTTCGTGATGGACGGCAGGGCGGGGCTTTTGCCTGGCGACCGCGAGATTGCCAACCTCCTGCGCGAGGTCGAAAAGCCCGTTTTCTACATCGTGAATAAGGTCGACTCGCCGCAGAAATCGCACGAATTTCTCGCTGATTTTTACGAACTCGGAAAAGACCTCTACGCCGTGAGCGCCGAACATGGCCCCGGTATGGATGCGCTGATGGATGAGGTCGCCGAGTACATCCCGCGCGAGCCCGATGAGATCGCCGAGGACGATCCCTTTTGCCGCATCGCGGTCGTCGGTAAACCCAACGCCGGCAAATCGAGTACGGTCAACGCGCTCCTCGGCGAGACCCGACTGCTGACCAGTGATATCCCGGGAACCACGCGCGACGCGGTCGATACCTACCTCGAGGGCGAGGACGGAAAGCTCTACCAGGTCATCGACACCGCTGGATTGCGTCGCAAATCTTCGATCTCCGAAAAGCTCGAAGAATTCTCGGTGGTCCAGGCCATCCGCTCGATCGACCGAGCCGACGTGGCCTTGCTGGTGATCGATGCCGCCGAAGGCATCACGGCCCAGGACAAAAAAATCGCCAGTGTGGTCAATAACCGTGGGCGCGGCTGCGTGATCGTCGTCAATAAATGGGACCTCATCACCGAAAAGACCACCGAGACGGCAGGTTGGTGGGTCAAAGAGATTCGATATCACATGCCCTTCGTCGCCTATGCGCCGGTGATCTTCACCTCGGCGCTCACGGGCAAGCGCGTGAATCGACTGCTGCCGCTTGTCGACGAAGTTTTCGAGCAGTACACCAAACGCATCAAGACGGCCGACGTAAATCGTTTCCTCGAAGGCGTGATGGCAAAGCACTCACCGCCTCTACACCGAAATCGGCGCCTCAAATTCTTCTACGCCGCACAGGTTGCGACCCGTCCCCCGACGTTTGTTTTCGTGGTGAATTACAAGAAGGGTATTGCCGCATCGTATCGGCGTTTTCTCGAAAATCAGATCCGAGAACAATTCGATTTCGAAGGAACCCCTATCCGAACTGTCGTTCGAGAACGAAAGCGAAGAGAAAGCCCCGACGACCCTATTTATTCATAGAGTGCGGGGCTCTTCGCCACGATGCGCGCGGTCGCGCGCCCTTTATTCGTTCTTCCCTTTCTCGTCGTCCTCTTCGCCCGGCAGATAGTCATTTGCCGAGGGAAACGACGTGATGGTGTCGCGTGCGATTTCCCATGCCTTCTGAACGAGCCAGGACATGCTGCGGTCCTGACGAAGCGATTCGGCGCGAATCTGTTCGAGGTACTCTTCGGGGAAATAGAGACTCTGCTTTCTCTTATCACTGGCCATGATTTCTCACTGTGCGACGGAGTAACACGTTGTGCCCGCGTAACCCCTGTTAACCTACAGGTATACAATAGTAGTAATGCCCCGAGGCGATAAGCGTCAACCTAAGAGTCACGGGGTTTCGGGCGTCGCAGTCTTCTCTTCGGCCTCGGGCTTTACCATCTCTTTGAGTTTGGCGGGCGCATCGAGTCGCTGCGGATTGGCGCGCAGGTCGATGTTTTTCTTGAGGTCCTTCACCGACTCGGGAGTTACGACTGGCGTGCGGATTTCGAGTTTGTCGATGAATTCGAAGGTGCCGAATTTATCGACCTGATGGAAATCTCCCCGCGGTGCCGTGCTCCATGCGTACGCGTGCGTCTGCGTGTCACTCGGTCGGTCGAAACGATATACGTTCACCGCCCACTCGTCGCCCGGCTTGGGCGCGTCTTTGAGGCCAGGAATGGACTTCAGAGGGATCTTCATCTCGACCATCCAGCCATTGTCGCGGTCCGAATCGTCGTTGACGGTTCCATCGACGTGGACTTTCACCTCGAGACCTTTGAGATTGAATGCCTTGGCTTTGTCGATTTGCGCCTCGCGCGAGCCTTCGCCCTGGCCGAGGCGATCGACGAAGTGCGCGTCAAAAATGGTACCGGTCGGCGTCACCTGCAATTCGAGATAGTCGCGTCCGTCGCCGTTCACGTCGATGAAGACCTCGATGACCTCCTGCGTCCAGGTCTTGCTATCGCGTTCTTCGAGCGTGCCCCAGATGTGCGCGTCGCTGAGCCTCGCCGCGACGTAGAGGTGCTCGTCGGTCGTGAAGACCTTGGTCCATGCGGGCAT
>CAYFTY010000357.1:0-5168 GCA_964346045.1 uncultured Bradymonadales bacterium
CTGACTCCTCCCATCGATTTCGAGAATTGGATCGAAGAGAACCGCCATCTCTTGAAGCCGCCGGTCGGCAACAAGAAGATCTGGGAAGACACGAATTTCGACGTCTTCGTCGTCGGCGGTCCGAATCAGCGAAAGGACTACCATATCGATCCTGATGAAGAGTTCTTCTACATGATCGAAGGCGACATGGTCTTGAAAGTCGTCGACGATGGTGAGTTCAAGGATATCGAGATCAAAGAGGGGCAGATCTTTTTGCTGCCGCCGAACATCCCGCATTCGCCACAGCGCGAGGCGGGCTCGGTCGGGCTCGTGATCGAACACAAGCGTCAACCCGATCAAGAAGATGGGCTTCGCTGGTATTGCGATGATTGTGGCGCAGTGCTGCACGAAGAGTTCTTTCACCTCACCGACATCGTGGGGCAGCTCAAGAAAGCCATTCAGGATTTCAAGGCCAATGACGAGCTTCGTACCTGCGACAGCTGTGGCGCTTACCTCGAGATGTAAACGGGAGTCGCATGAAGATCGACGTTCACGCACATATTTTGCCCGACGGGTGGCCCGACCTTCGTGAACGCTACGGCTACGGCGGCTTCATTCAGCTCGATATCGTCGATGGCTGCGGCAAGATGATGAAAGAGGGCGAGCTCTTTCGCGAGGTCGACCCCAACCTCTGGGACCCTCAGACCCG
This sequence comes from uncultured Bradymonadales bacterium, assembly GCA_964346045.1. Classification (GTDB taxonomy): domain Bacteria; phylum Myxococcota_A; class Bradymonadia; order Bradymonadales; family Bradymonadaceae; genus CAYFTY01. The sequence goes on from CAYFTY010000357.1 coordinate 689, forward strand.
CATGGACGAATGCGCCGAACATCGCGTCGACGTACAGGTTCTATCGACGGTTCCGGTGATGTTCAGCTACTGGGCCGAGCCCGAAGACTGCCTCGATCTCTCGCGCTTTTTGAACGATCATATGAGCGGGGTGGTCGAAAAATACCCCAAACGATTCGCGGGCCTGGGAACGGTGCCGATGCAGGCTCCTGAACTCGCGGCAAAAGAACTCGAACGCTGCGTCAAAGAACTCGGGTTGCGCGGCATCGAGATCGGAACCCACGTCAATAATATCAACCTCGACGATCGACAATTCGATCCGATCTGGGAGACGGCACAGAAGCTCGACGCCGCGATCTTCGTGCATCCCTGGGACATGATGGGATTCGACCAGCTGAGACGCTACTGGATGCCCTGGCTCGTCTCGATGCCCGCCGAAACGTCGCGCGCCATCGTCTCATTGATGATGGGCGGCGTGCTCGAACGATATCCCGGCGTGAAGTTCGCGTTTGCTCACGGCGGCGGGTCATTCCCCGCCACCCTGGGGCGCATCAGCCACGGCTTCGAAGTCCGCCCCGATCTCTGTCAGATCGAGACCTCGACACCGCCGCGTGAATTCGTCGACCAGATTTATTTCGACTCGCTCGTACACGATCCACGGGCGCTGAAGTACCTGATGGAAACGGTGGGGCATAAACGCATCATGCTCGGAACCGACTACCCGTTTCCCCTCGGCGAGTTGGACCCTGGTCAGCTCATCGAATCGATGGATTTCGGCGGATATGTCAAAGAGCGCATGCTCAGTGGCACTGCGCTCGAATGGATTGGCATGAAGCGCGAGGACTTCGAGACCGAGGCCTCGCGACGACACTCGAACAGCCTGCACGAGGACCGGGTTTGAGAGCGACGCTTTCGTTCGATGGGCTCGATGTCGAGGTCGATCTGAGCCAGCCCACCGACCTCTCGATCAAACTCGACTTCGACGGTCCGCAACCCAACGCGTTCGGGTTGCCGATCGCTCATTCCGAGCCTTTTGCCGCCGGCGATTTCATCGGCGACGTCCGCGAGGGCGGCAGCGTGAACTGTGAGAACGTCTTTTTGAACCCGCATGGAAACGGCACCCATACCGAATGCGTAGGTCATATCTCGCGCAACCGCTTTCATATTGCCGACATCCTTCAGGACACGCTGATTCCCGCAGAACTCGTCACCGTACGTACCGAAAAATTCGGCGATTCTGACGATGACTACGGTGCCCCATGCGACGATGAAGACCTCGTCGTGACCCGCGCGTCGCTCACCAAAATTCAGGTCGCGTGGCCGTTTGATGCGCTTGTCCTGCGCACGCTTCCCAACCTCGAGAGCAAAGGTGAGGCGCACTACAGTGGCAATAATCCGGTGTATCTGACGACCGACGCCATGGAGTATATCCGCCAGCTCAACGTCAAACATCTGCTGGTGGACCTTCCATCGGTCGACCGCGAAGAAGACGGCGGAAAGCTACCCAACCATCATATCTTCTGGGAGGTCCCGCTCGGGACCAACGAGGTTCTGAACGTCCCGAGCCCCAACACCATTACCGAGATGATCTACGTGCCCAACGAGCTGCGCGACGGGCCGGGCATCCTCTCGATCCAGATTCCCGACTTCGCGCTCGATGCGGCCCCTTCGCGCGTTCGTTGGTTTGCCATCGAGCAGATCGACGGATGAACGACGAGCCCTACATCACTCTGGCCCGGCGCGGTGAGAGTGAGCATATGGTCGAACGAAGCCGCTTTCTGGGTATCGCCCTGCCCGTCGATGATCTCGACTCGGCCATGGCTTTCGTCGACGAGATCAAGACCGAGCACTACGACGCTCGACATGTCTGCTACGGACTTCGGGTCGGACGCGGCGCGCAGGGGATCGACCGTTCAAACGACGATGGCGAGCCTGCGCGCACGGGCGGATTCCCGCTCTGGCAGCTCCTCGAAGGCGAGGCGATCATCGACGCAATACTCGTGGTGATTCGCTATTACGGCGGCGTAAAACTGGGTACGGGCGGTCTTGCCAGAGCGTATCGCCAGGCCGGACGTCAGGCGCTCGAAGACGCGGGCACGCTCGAGGTCTACCCCGAAGTCGAAATCGCGTTCAACGTGCAATACAAGATGGTCGACAAGCTACAACACACACTCGGCGCACGAGAATCCGTGCGCATCATCGACACCGACTACGCGGCAGACGTGAGCTTCAAGCTCGCCGTTCGAGCCGTCGACGAAAAAGAAGTTCGCGCGCTCCTGGCAGGCTTGCTCGAAAGGCCCCCCGACGAGCTCTGATCATTCGGCCGCTTCTTCGAGCTTTTCACCAGCTTCTTCGCCGGCTTCCTCGATCGCTTCGCCGGCCTCTTCGGCGGCTTCTTCGGTCTCTTCGGCCACTTCTTCGACAGCATCCTCTCCGCTGCCTGTAACCTCTTCGACCTTTTCTTCAGCTTTTTCGGCCGTCTCTTCGACCTTTTTTTCAGCTTCTTCGGCCGTCTCTTCGACCTTTTCTTCGGCTGATTCGGCCTTGTCTTCGCATCCGGCAAACGCCAGAAAGCATGCCGCGATCAGTGCAAAAAATTGAAATTTCATCATATTCTCCTTCCATGAAGTTCGGGCCATCGTCATTCATACCAGGCAGAATTACAAACTCCGTATGCTGCACATCCCCATGCGAATTGTGAACGAATTCTGTGGATTGCATCGGTGAGGCGCGCAGAATCCTCGAATCGCCGAATTTTGCGCGGGGATCGAGGGGACACGAAATGCACCTTAGAAAATCATCGTCAGATCTCTTTTCGGTCGCAGAACAACTCGCAAACTCCGGAATTTCGATCGATGAGCAGTTCATCGACGAGACATGGACGCGAGAGCTACGACGCGAAGCTCTCGAGCTTTACCAGGGCGGCACTCTGGTGACCTTTTTCAGCGATGAAATTCATCACGAAGTACTCGAATCGCATCGTAACCGAGTCACGCTCAGATGCGGTCGGCATCGGCTATTGCGCCACAACCTGCGATGCATTCCAGTAGCGAAGATTGCTTTTCGGGGGCGTAGACAAGGTGCTATCCTCAGTCTACCGAGCGCGGGACAATCATGGCCAGCGAAACACACTTCCCAAACATGGGCGAGATCTTCGAAGACCGATACCGGGTCGAGAGTGTCCTGGGCCGTGGCGGATTTTCACGAGTTTATCTGGCCCGGCAGATCGACCTCGACCGCACGGTCGCACTCAAGATTCTCAACCCTCAGAGTGAGACGATCCCCGAAGGCACGAAAGTCGATGTCGTCACGCGGCGCTTCGAACGCGAGGCTAAGATCATCTCGAGGTTCAAGGACTCGAATACCGTCGTCATGCACGACTTTGGCAAGACCGAAGACGACTTGCTCTACATGGTCCTCGAGCATGTCGACGGCATGAATTTGCGCCAGCTCACGCATGGCCAGGGAGCGATCGAGGCGAGACGAGTCGTGCGCATCCTGCGCGGGGTCCTCTCGAGCCTGCAAGAGGCGCACGCGTTCGGCGTACTTCACCGCGACATCAAGCCGCAGAATATCATGGTCTACGAACATGTGGGCCGACGCGATCAGGTCAAAGTGCTCGATTTTGGCATCGCCAAGACCTTCGAGGCCGAAAACCAGCCGGCACGAAAACTCACGATGCAGGGGACGATTGTCGGAACACCACGCTATATGTCGCCCGAACAACTGAGGGGCGAAGGCGAACTCGGGCCGGCCAGCGATATCTACAGCCTGGGACTGGTGGCCTTGGAACTTCTCATGGGACAAAAAGTCGCCCCCGAGCTCTCGGGCCTGGACGTCGTCGAGCGCCATCTCAATCACGAGCCCTTTCGCTTGCCGCTGGAACTCGATATCCCGAACGGTCTGCGCATCGTGATCCACGGGATGTTGGAAAAGTCGACTTCGAAACGATACGCCGATTGCGATGAAGTGCTCGATGCCCTCGAAGACTGGAACTCAGAGCGTGCGCCTGCTCGGCGGCGGGTTGCGGCCGCAAGCCCGGCCGCTGCGAACCCCACGAGGTCTCAGACCGCCGTCGGGAAAACGAGTCTGCATAAAGAGACACTCAAAATCTCGTCGGATGAGGTCGCTCACCTTGCCTCGGAGTCTCGTCCCGACACGCTATCTCCCGGTCAGCCAGAGCCGCGAGAGCCCGAAAAGAAGACACAGCCGATCGGTGCGCTCGACATTGCTGGTCCTCTTGCGGACACGGCTCTCGACCGGAGAGCGCTTAACGTCGACACCATTCGAGACCGCGACCTCGCCGAAGGCACCTCACGGGCCGACACAGACGAGGCTGTGCAGCATGACTCGAAGGAGTTCACACCGCCCGAGCCCGTAGTCGCAGAGCCGGAACCACAGCCACGCGCCAAAACATGGGGGTTAGCACTCGCCATCGCCTTGCTGGGTGCAGTGGGACTGGGAGTTTGGTTCTTCGTCGCAAAGGATCGCCCGACGGACG
>CAYFTY010000358.1:0-5163 GCA_964346045.1 uncultured Bradymonadales bacterium
GGTGTACCGGTCCAAAGACGGTCATGACACGTCTCGAAACGAGTCGATGTACGATATCTGTCGCGAACGCTTCGAGAACGGGCGCTCGATCGTGATTTTTCCCGAAGGCGTCAGCCATAGTGATACCGAGCTCAAACCCTTCAAGACAGGCGCGGCCCGCATCGCACTTCGGGCGGCAACGAGTGATACGTCGCCCGCATTTCACGTCTTGCCTGTGGGCTTGTTTTACGACGATAAGACGCGATTTCGCTCGCGGGTCTCGGCGAGTATCGGTGAGCCGATTGACCCCTATGAATGGGCAGAAGACTACGCCGAACGTGGGCACGATGCGGCGGTAGATTTCACCGGGCTTCTCGAAAAGCGTCTCGCTGAACTCGTGCTCGAGGCAGATTCGGTCGAGCTCTATTCGACCCTCGTCTCGGTTGCAAAATGGACCAGCGACGATCCCGATTTTGCAGTCGACGCAGCACACGAGAGAGCGCGCACCCTCGCCCGAGCGTACGAACGTATGGTCGGCGAAGACCCGACATCAGCGAGCGAGCTGGCCGAGGACGTGGTTCATTTTCGTCGGATGGTCGAGAGCATTGGCGTCGACGATCCGATGGAGCTCGAACCTCCGAGGCTCACCGTGGGGAATATCACCCGGGCGACCGCTCCGCTCATCGCCGGCGCCCCCCTGGCTCTGCTCGGGGCCGTTGCAAGTTGGGTCCCCTACCGGCTTCTGGCGCCGATTTCACGTCATATTGCCGGCAGTGAAACCGACATCATCTCGTCGGTCAAAGCGCTCCTCGGGCTTTTTGTGCTGCCCACGCTCTACGTGCTCGAGGCAGTCGCAATCGGCTCCTTTTTCGGGGCAGGTTGGGGCATCGCAGCAGCCGTGGCGCTTCCCTTATGTGGATATATCGCGCTTCGATGGGGCGAGCTTTTCGACCTGCGTCGTGAGGTCCTCAAAGGGCACTGGCTGCGGGTTACCCGCTCTGAGCTCGTCGAAGAAGTCGTCGGCCGTCGGCGTGAATTGAGTCAACGCATTTCCGAGTCGTTGAGGAAATATGATCATGCGTAGATTTCTGATTTTCTTTGTCCTGGGTTTCGTCTCGGTCTTGACGCCCGCTCTGGCAGCGGCCGAAGACGACGTGTTCTGGCGCGATGAATGGTCCAAATTTCGGACGGTCCAGGGTGTGTACACCGTCGGGGCCCTGGGGGCAGCCGTTTCGGTCGAGCTTTTCTGGCAAGAGCTCCAAGAGCCGAACTGGCGTGGGCCAATCTTCATCGACGACGCCATTCGAAATCTCATGTTGCCCGAAAGCGACGAAGGCATCACCAGCGCGGACCTCTGGTCGGATATCACGGTGCTCACAGCACTCTTCTATCCCTTCGCCGACGCCATCTGGGCGGGCGGATTTGTGCACAAAGACCCCGAGGTCACCGGGCAAATGCTTTTGATGAATATGCAGAGTTACGCCACGAGTTTGCTCGTCGTCGGCGTTTCCAAACGACTGATCGGGCGTGAGAGACCCGGCGTCGGAGGGTGTTACGACGATCCGAATTTTTCAGAGGAATGTAAGCTTCGCAGCACCAAGAGCCATCCGAGCGGGCATACGAGCACCGCATTCACAGGCGCGGGGTTGACCTGCGCCCACCACGCAAATCTTCCGCTATATGGTGGAGGGGCGGCAGATATCGCGGCCTGTGGAGCAGCCATGGCGGTCGCGACGGCGACGGGTTTGCTGAGGATTTCGGCCAATGCCCACTATCTGTCGGACGTCGTCGTGGGCGCGCTGATCGGGTTCGGTGCAGGGTTCTTGATGCCGACTCTGCTCCATTATTCGGGCGAATCGACGGAAGCCGAGTTGGAAACCTCTCAGCAGGCACAGGCGCCGGTGATTCTACACTTCGGCGGTGCTTTCTAGGAGGGCCTGGGCGATGGCCCGAGCAGAAGCGCGGACGCACACCTACGACCTACTTTGCTTCCATGTAGTCCATCGAGTACTCGCTGTTGCCCTTCACGGTGGCGGTCGCTCCCTTGATGGTCATCTGCAGCTGGTATTCAGATGGTACTGTAAACTGATAGGGCTGACTCACGGCCGAGACGACCATCTTCACCGCCGCACCGTAGGCCTCGAGCAGGTCTTTCTGCTTGATGCGCTCTCCTTTCATCACCAGACGAATCCGGTCTTCGCCACTGCGAGCGTCTATCTGAATGCTACGTGGCACCATATATCCGTTGGCTCGATTGGTGACGCGTCCCTCTTTGAGCCGCGCGGATGCGTCCGAGAAAATGATCTTGTCTTTGTAGCCGACCACCACCCAGGTCAGGGATTTTCCGCCATGTTCTTCGGCCAGCTCGATCTCTCGCCATGCGACGAAAATATCGCCGTTGAACGACCGAAAACGCGAGAAGCGATGCGCCAGGTCGAAGGGCGCAAACGTCGTTGCATTATAGTCACCCATGCCTGAGTTCGTGCCTTTCACCGAACGCCACTGACCGTCGATTTTGACGCGGCCAGAGACATTGGCTCGCGGCGAAATGAGGCCGAGGCGAAAGTACTTGCCGTCTCCATTGACTTCGCCATCCCCGGGTCGCCACATCGGCAGGGTGTTCTCGAAAGTCAATTCGAATTGGACCCGCCCCTTATGATTGATTGCGAAGGTGTCGTCGCCGACGCCTTTGACCGAAGACTTCCCGATCTGGAGCGCGAATGATCGTTCATCGTACGCCCAATCGCCTTCGTCGAGTTTCTCTGCGTATTCGTACTTCTTCGTGCCCGGAAGCTCGACGCGGGCAGTCGTCGCACCGTGATGGTCGCCCCATCCCAGATTCGAGATCGTGAAGTCAATATAGATCTCACCACCGCCGTCGATCTCGGCCGAAAATGTGTAGCGTTCGGTGTAGGCCTCTTCAGAACTCAGTTTGGGGATGAGCTCTTTCATCGACATCTCTTCGCCGCTCGGGCCTTCTTCCCATCCCTGGATTTGCGCAGATGCGGGGGCGCTCAGGAAAAGAATGCTCGCTACGACAATGAGCGGGAGAACATATGCTTTTTTGTGAGCCATGGAGCGACCTCCTGTCGTTTCGGCCTATCCCGAAACATGGACACCAAAGTGCGTCCTGCTAGATCAAGGATGGGTGAGACGAGCAAATCGTTCCAAAAATTCATTCTTTCTGTTCAGCCTTCTACGGTTACGACCACCTCATCGTAATGTTTGAAGCCCGCGTACGCCTCGAGCTCGGCCGGAAATTGCAGGACGCCGGATTTTCGTCCGTCTTCGTCGTCGACTCGACCATGTACCGACTTCAGGCCGCCGTGCCACCCGCCGGGAGCCGACACGACGACCAGATCTCCGTGCTCGATGCCCAGCCGTTTCTGGTCGTCGGGGTGAAGATGGAGCGTGATCTCGTCGCCGCTCTCGGGCAGCCCGATCGCTTCGTCGACGATCTCGAGCGCAAGGCGAATGGTCGCGCCGGGCTCTTTGGGCTCTTTGCCTTTGAATTCACGCATCGCTTCGTCTTCGGAGCCTGCGACCAGGTGCGGGTGGTCTTCTTTCTCTTCACGGAAGATCAACGTCGAGATCACGCCCAGGCCGGCCGATACCGAAAGACCATAGAAGGCCCTCATGTACTTGTGGGCTTTCATGCCTTCGCCGCCGCGCTCCGCCCCTTGCGCAAAGGGGTCGATGAGCTCGGGGAACACGATCGAGGCCGCGATGACGATCGAGCCCCCGACGAGCGTAAGGATCGCGGATTTTGTACCGAATCGTGGCCATGTGATCCCCAGGATCAGGGTCACTGCCATCGGCGGTACGACCGCAGCCGTGAACGCCGCATGCGCCGTGAAGATCGTGTCGAATTGCATGAAGAGGGGCACGATCGAGAGAGCCGTGGCCGAGGCGGCGACGGTCGTGATTCGCGCGACCTTGAGCGTGTGTCTGTCGTCCTCGCCTTCTTTCGCGAAGTAGGGCGTCCAGATATCGTTCACGATCACCGCCGAGGTTGCCGTGACGAGGGTGTCGACGGTTGACATCAAGGCGGCTACGAGGGCCGCCATGATCAACCCAAAGACGCCAGGCATCGCGAGAATATTCGAGACAATGATGAAGACGCCGTCCGGGTCGGTCATCGGGCTGATCTCGCCGGTGCCGGCCATCACTCGTGCGACCCAGCCGACGCCCGCCACCGAAATGGCGGCGAGCGGCATCACGACGAGCACGACGAGCGCGACCGCCTTGCGGCCCTCGGCTACGTTTCGTGCCGACATGAAGCGCATCATCACGCCCTGGTTGATAAAGTAGAACGCAACTCCCCCGACCATCGCGTCTTGCCAGAAGATCCCCATCGTGTGGAAGGCACTCGGTTCTTTGAATCCAGCGAGTCCGAGCCTGTGAGCTTCGGGAAGCCCGCTCCAGAAAGCTTCCCATCCCCCGACGTGATAGACGCCGGCGACAAAGAGTCCGATGCCGACGCCAAGTAGCAATAATGCCTGCGCGAGGTCTGTCATGATCACGCTCGTCTGCCCGCCGAACGCGACATAGACCGCGGTTCCGCAGGCGGCGACCACGGCCGACCAGAAGACCGGCCAGCCCGTCAACGTATGGATGGCCTTGCCGAGCGTGAAATAGTTGATGCTAATGTACCCGAGTAGAAAGACCAGCAGGATGATCGTCGCCAGAACGCGAGCTTTGCGGTCGAATCGTCTCTGGAAATACTCGGGGATCGAGCGCAGACGACCGTAGTAGATGATCGGTAGCCACACGAGCATCCAGAGGGGCATCCAGAACCAGTCGTTCAGATAGTTCATCGTGCTCGAGAGACCGAACTCGTAACCCACGGATGCGTATTTCAAAAAGGAATACGAGCCGATGGTGGTAGCCACGCAGCTCAACGCGACGAGCCAGCCTTTGAAGCGTCTGCCGCCAAAAAAGAAGTCGGTGGTCGACCGTGTGAATCGCGCAAAATAGCTGCCGACCGCGATGACGGTCACGAAGTAGAAGATCACGACAGCGACATCGACCCAGGTGCCCAGAAAGCCGTCGGTGCCTCGCTCAGCGCCCGTCTCGGGCAGCGCACCGGGCTCACCGAGCGTCTGCATGAAGGCGTGAAGACCCGCGTAGAAAAGAAGGCCGGCAAAGAGCAGCCAGACCAATCTCCTGCTCTTGATGGCGCCG
>CAYFTY010000359.1:0-5159 GCA_964346045.1 uncultured Bradymonadales bacterium
TGCCTGGTCGTTCACCACGCAATCATCGACCCTCGAGCTCGAGTCGATCCGCGCGGGGCTATATGGGAGCGGGCCGCTCTCGTGGCTCGCGAGCGAGTACCCGGCCGAGCTCACATTGCTGCATAAAGCCAAAGGCGAAGACGACGAAGATCCGCCATTTGTGACGCGGCTGACGAGCGATGTGATTCGACTCATCGTCGAGGCGCTCGCTGGAGGACTCTCGGAGGCAGGAAAGCAGACCTTCATCGACTCCTTTGAGAACGTCGACTATCTGGTGGGCGGAAGTTTCGTGACGCCCTACTTCTTGGCCGATCAAGACGGTCTGGAGGCCACGCCCGAGGATATCGCGCGCAACCAGAATCAATTCGACGACGACGAGAGTTTCCGCATCGACCTCAATACGGGCTCGGCATCGGTCGGCATGGACGAAGCCACCTGGTGGTGCACGATTCCCAAAACGACCGAGCAGCATAAGCCGCCGTTTCGGGTCGTGCTCTACGTTCACGGATATGGCTCGGCACGTGTCGACACGCTGGGTTTTGCGGGCGCAATGGCGCGCCGGGGTCTCGCTTCGTGCGGCGTCGATGCGGCCGGTCATGGCGTGGTTCTACCCGACGATATTGCGACAAATCCGATCTTCACGAATGTCCTCGAGCGACAGAACCTGCAGAACTTACTCGGTGTCATCGAGCACGGACGCGCTCGCGATTTGAATAACGATGGCATTGCCGAGAGTGGGGGAGATTTCTGGACAGCCGATATTTTCCATACGCGAGATATCCTGCGACAGTCGGTGATCGACAATATGCAATTCGTGCGCATTCTGCGCAGTTTTGACGGTCAAAAGCGCTGGCCTGCATCCCTCGACGCCGACGATCCCTTTGTCTCGGTACGCGGCGAAATTGCCGCGGGCTTCGACGCCGACGGAGACGGCGAGGGAGAGATCGCCGGGGACTTCAACGGCGACGGCATTGTGGATATGGGCGGCGAGCAGCCTTATTACGCCTGGGGCACTTCGCTGGGTGGCATCTGGTCGCCGCTGATGGCGGGCATCGACCCGGCCGTAAAGGCAGCAGCACCGGTCGCCGGGGGTGCGGGCCTGCTCGACATCGGCCACCGATCGACCCAGAGCGGAGTCCCCGAGGCTGTGATCTTGCCCATTCTGGGGCCGATCGTGCTGGGGCGGCCCGACACCGATTGGAATGCCGAAACCGAGACGTGGGAGCCGAATGGAACCATGACGCTCGAATGGCTGGTCACCTCGGTCGCCGACGAAGTGTACATCCCGTTCGCGCGCGTCGACGGCATCGAAGACGGAGACCGCATCGTGCTGCGTAATCTCGAGCGAGAAACGCGGGCCAACCTCGTCAAAGAGGGTGAGGTCCCGGGCCACGCAACCGTGCGTAATGGCGCATTCCGAAGGGGTCTGGCTGCCGACGCCCTGAACGCGAACGAAAAGCGCGCAGCGCTCGGTTTCGACCCGAATTTCGATGCTCGAGACCTGCTACAGCGCTCGGCACCGGTCGAGCAAGGTTGGCGCGCGAGCCTCTTCAAATCCGAAAACTTCAGCGGCTTCGCCGAGAGTGTCGAGGTTGAAAGCACGGTCGAGATCGACGTGGCCGAGGCTGATGCTCCGGCCGAGGGTTTCCGCCCTGATCGCTGGTCGAAACGATGGCAGGGAGTTTTCACGGCGGCAGATGAAGGCACCTATACCTTCCATTTCGAAGTCGACGGTCGCATCGATTTTTACGTCGATGGCGCACGTGAGTTGCGTGAATCAGACGGCAGCTTCGAGACGAGCGTACGTCTCGACGCCGACCAGCAGGTCGAGCTGCGACTCGACTTCCGGGCCCAGGGTGCAGATGCCCGGCTCGGCTTCGAACTCACACCTCCCGAAGGCACACGAGGCGCGATCGCCAGCAGCGACGTCGCGACCCACATCGCGCTGAGCGCAGACGAGAGTGCCGAGCTCGAACGACATCGGGTCACCGCTCTCGGAGGCGATGCGCGCGATTTCGGAGATGGCTTCGTGATCGAGATCTGGGACGCCGGCATGGAAGAGAAGAAACACGAAATCGAGACCTTCGAGCTCGACGCCGTGTACGAAAATATCGTCTACCCCGAGGGCTCGGCGCTCGCCGCGCTGCGCGAAGGCTTTGGTCAGCAGCGACAAACACCTGACCTGCGTCGCTTCATCGGTCTGGCGCAGCACCTCGTCGACGCCGCAGATCCCGCGGTCTACGGACCTCGCTACCAGCGCTTTCCCATTCAATACCCCTACGAGCGCAATCCCGACTTCCGGTCGGGAGAGACCAATATGCTCTACATCCCGACGGCCGGCGACTCATCGGTCCCGGTGGCCACTGGATACGCCATGGCGCGGATTGGCGGCGTGCTCGACTACAGGACGCACGATCGCCGGTACGGAACGACCGCCAATCAATTTCTGATCAACAACTACGCCTACGAGGGCGTCTACTGGCTAGAACGGTTCCCGCAGTATCCGGGAGCGCTCTTCGACCACGACGACCTCGATCAGGGCAACTTCACGTCGGAGCGTTATCCCGAACGTGGAACCGATCCCAATCCGGACGCTCGCGATCCGCTGCGGGCGACCGTCGAATTCCCATCGGGCGTCAGCGGCATGCGAGTCCCCTATCAGGACGTGCAGGGCAATCACTCCATCTTCTTGCCAGAGCCCGAATACGGATTCGATATCGACGGGTTCATGGCCAATCAAATCGCGCATTATTTCTATACAAACGGCACTGAGATCATGGATGATGCCTGCATGGAAGACTACACCCTCGAATCGTGCGATTGGTTCGAACCGGCATCTGGAGACCAATGATGAGGGGCGCACTCAAGGAAGATATCAAGGCCTTCATCGTGATCCTCGCAGGCCTGCTCGTGGTGGGTGCGATCGGCGGTTTCGCCTATGCGCTCTGGGCACGAGGAGAGCGAGAAGCCCAGCAGCGAGATGCCGCGATCCTCGACTGTCCAAATGATCGGCACCGCGTCGAATGCGTACGCCGAGTCGAGGCCAAACACGATGATTGCTACGAAGGCGCAAAGCGCAGCATCGGCGCCGATGGACAACGCTTCGATCTCCGTGCTTATCGTCGATGTCTTGGGGTCCCTATGCCTTTCGAGGGTATGACGCCCGATCAGGTGCTCAAGAAGGGGCTCCAGATGGAATAGGTCACGGCGCTTGAAGTCGGGGGGGCCATCGTATACGTCAAGCACGCGCTCAGAGCGCATCCCTTTTCTCTGACGAGGAGTCACCGTGACCATTCGTACTCGTATAGCCCCGTCACCCACTGGCGATCCCCACGTCGGTACTGCCTATATCGCACTCTTCAACTACGCATTCGCACGCAGCGAAGGCGGGCAGTTCATCCTGCGTATCGAAGACACCGACCAGAAGCGTAGTTCACGCCAGTCTGAAGAAGCGATTTTCGAGGCTCTGCGTTGGACGGGACTCGAATGGGACGAAGGCCCTGACGTCGGCGGCCCACACGGTCCTTACCGTCAGAGTGAGCGAAGCGAAATCTACACCGAGCACGTCCAGAGATTGCTCGATGAGGGCCATGCGTTCCGCTGCTTCTGCACGCGGGAACGACTGCGGGAGGTCCGCAAAAAACAGCGCGAGGCAGGTGAATTCCAGGGATATGACGGTCATTGCATCGGGCTTGACCAGGACGAGGTTCAGAAGCGAGTCGATGCCGGCGAGGAGCACGTCATTCGCATGAAGGTTCCACGCGAAGGCGTGTGCATCGTAAAGGATCGCTTCCGCGACGATATCGAGATCGAGTGGGCGACCGTCGACATGCAGGTCCTCGTCAAATCGGATGGGCTGCCGACCTATCACCTCGCCAATGTCGTCGATGACCACCTCATGGAGATCACTCATGTGATGCGCGGCGAAGAGTGGATCTCGTCGGCGCCCAAGCATCTCTTGCTCTACGAATATTTTGGCTGGAAAGCGCCCGAGCTCGCGCACCTTCCGCTCTTGCGCAATCCGGATAAATCCAAGCTTTCAAAGCGTAAGAATCCCACGAGCATCATGTATTACGAGCGCATGGGCTTTTTGCCCGAGGCGCTCTTGAACTACCTGGGCATGATGGCCTGGAGCATGAAGGACGATCAGGAGAAGTTCTCACTCGAAGAGATGGTCGAGGCATTCGAAATCGACCGCGTCTCGCTCGGCGCTCCCGTATTCGACGTCGAAAAATTGAAATGGCTCAACGGCCTCTACATCCGCGAAGACCACACACCTGCAGAACTCATGAAGCGTATGCAGGAGTGGTCATTCAACGAAGACTACGTGCTTCCCATCCTCGAGATGTCACAGACGCGATGCGAGACACTCACCGAATTCGAACCGCTCGTGGGCTTTTTGTTTCGAGGTATGGTCGACCCCAGTGAGGAAGACCTTCTCTCGGGCAAACTCGAGCAGAAAGAATGCGTCGAAGCCATGCAGATTGCACTCTGGCGCCTCGAGGCTCATCGAGAGTGGGAAAGCAAAGCGATCATGGATCTGATGCGCGAGACGGCCGATATTCTCGAGATCAAATTCCGTGATTTCCTCAAGCCGTTTTTTGTCGCGATGTCGGGAAGCACAAGCTCGACACCTCTCTTCGATACGATGGCGATCCTCGGACCCGACATGTCTCGCGCCCGGATTCGGCACGCGATCGAGGTGCTCGGCGGTCTTGGAAAGAAAAAGACGCGCAAGCTCGAGAAGAAATACGCCAAACTTCTCGACGCCTATGAAAACGACGAAGGGGACGACGAGTGAGATATTTTATAGTCGCGGCGGCCCTGATGCTGGGCGCGTGTAAGAGCGCTCCCGAGTCGGGCCCGGTCGCCAAATCGGATCCTCCCGCCCGGGCTGACGCGATGCTCGACGATCAAGGTGCAGCGAGCATCGATGGAAACGTCATCCGTCGCGAGTCGATCCTCGAATCTGAGCGATGGGCACAGTCATTCCAAAAAGCCGAAGTCGATAACGCAGCGGCGACTCGACTCGCCGAGGTAGAACCCGGTGCCGTGGTCACGATATGGCTGGGCACCTGGTGTGGCGACAGCGTTCGAGAAGTCACCCGATTCTGGAAGGCCCTCGACCAGGCAGGCGACGTGAGCTTCCACGTCGGGAT
>CAYFTY010000360.1:0-5156 GCA_964346045.1 uncultured Bradymonadales bacterium
CTCTCAGGCCGATATGAAACTGATGTGGAAGCATTTTGAATCGTAGGGGAATTGTCATTTGCCGCCGTCGCGGAACACCCCGTAGAATAAGGGCATGGCAGAGTCTTCAATCGTGCTCGGCGACTACGTACTCACCGAAGTCGTCGCCAAGGGGGGGATGGCCGAAGTTTGGCGCGCCGCGCACACCGAGCTCAATACGCCGGTCGCCGTCAAGTTGATCAAAGATCAGGCGGTCGCCCGCGAGGTATTCGAGCGCGAGGTACAGACTGTCGCGTCGCTGAATCATCCCGGTGTGATTCGAATTTTCGACTACGGGCTGGTCGACGAAGAAACGGCGATCCAGACGCGAGGCAAATTCCCCGAACACTGTCCGTGGTTCGCCATGGAGTTGGCCGAGATGGGCACGCTGCAAGACAGCCCACCTCGAGATTACGAGGCGCTCTATCACGTGGTTGCCAGCGTTCTCGAAGCGCTCGCTCACGCCCATGCCCGCGGGTTTGTGCATCGAGACATCAAACCCGAAAACCTGCTGATGACGGATCTCGACTCACGGCAGCGACCGGTGATCAAGATCAGTGATTTCGGCATCGCCCGCTCACAATTCGAAGACCGCACTCGACAGGGCACCGAGAGCGCGGGGACGCCGCGCTATATGGCGCCCGAGCAGTTCATGGGCAAGACCCACCTCATCGGGCCGAGCAGCGACTTCTACGCTCTCGGATGCGTGGTGCTCGAATGGCTCAATAATCGTGCGCTCTTTGGCGGCGTATCGAATCCTCTTCAACTCGGATTCAAACACGTCAACGACCCGCTGCCCGAGCTCAGACCGACCTTCGAGATTCCGATCGGTGTGGCAAACTGGCTCGAGCGCATGACCAACAAAGTACCTGCGCAACGGTTTTCCTTTGCGGCCGAAGCACTCGCCGCGATGCCAGCTCCTTCGGCAGCTACCAACACGAGAGAGAGTCGACTGGTATGGGATTCCGCCGACGCCGATGGCGCCCGACCGGCAACCTCCAAAAACCTTTTTCACCTGCAGGAAATCCCGCTCTTCGGGCGCGAAGAAGCCCGTGAGGAGCTGCGGAACAAGCTCTTCACGGTACGGCGACAAAACGAGGCGAGCGCAGTCGTCATTCAGGGTGGCCCCGGGGTTGGCAAAAGTCGACTCGCCGAGTGGTTCGCCCAGCGCGCACACGAGCTCGGTGCCGCCCATTATCTACGTGTGACGCACGGCGATCTCGACCGGCGTGATGCGCTCTCCCGCGCCCTCGCAACTTATTTTCGATGCATCGGAAAGTCCCGTGAAATCGCCAGAGCGCGACTCTTCGAACGACTCGGAGGAGGCGCCTCGGTCGACTTCGAAACGCTCGTCGACGTGATGCAACCGTTCCTTGATCTGCGAGACGATGACGTCACACGCAGCGCCGTGCCCGCGAAATTACGTGATCTGACGATCGCGTCCGTGCTCGAGGTCCTCTCGGCCGAACGTCCCCTGATTCTCTGGCTCGACGACGCCCAGTGGGGCTCGGATAGCCTGCGACTGGCTGACCTACTGATTCGGGCCGAAGACGTCCCCCGCATGCCTGTTTTCGTGCTCGCCACGATTCGTGACGATGCGCTCACAGAGGAATCATCGGCCGAACTCGAAGAGCTGGTGCGACGAGATGTGACCGATGTCATCCCACTTTCTCCCCTTTCGGACGAGGAACAGGCGCATTTGATAAAGCACCTCGTCGACATCGGCGAGGACGTGATTAACGACGTCGTATCGAGCACCAAAGGCATCCCGCTTCGCGCGATTCACACCGTCGGTGACTGGCTCGAAACGGGGGCCGTCGAGCCGAGGCCCGATGGGTTCGTGGTTTCCTCGGATCAGGTCGGGACCCAGGAGTTCATCCGCCCTGCCGAGCTCTGGAAATCACGCTTCGACGAATCGTTGCGCGAGCTCGAGAATGCAGAAGAAGCGCGGCGCGCTCTCGAAGTTGCTGCAGCCATTGGCCGTGTCGTTCAACAGGAGGAGTGGAGCCTCGCCCTGGGCTCAGCCGGCATTCCCGAACAGGTAGGTCTGGTCGAGCGATTGGTGGGCCGTCGTCTGGCCAAATGGACGGATGACGGATGGCAATTCTTGCATGGTGACCTCACAGATACGATCCGACAAGAAGCCATCGCGCAGGGTCGATGGAGCGATGCGCACCGCGCCTGTGCCCGGGCGCTCTCCAGCCTCGCCGTCGAGCACACCCACGAGATGTGGGCACGGATCGCGGGCCATCAGCGCGAAGCAGGCCTGCCCAATGCGGCATTTACTCACCTCGTCAAAGCAGCGCGCATCGCGCTCCATGCCGAGCACCAGAAGGCCGCCATTTCGTACCGGCGGTCGTTGCTCGAACTCGCCGAAGAAATGCAGGTGGGACCTCGCGATATGCGAAAGAGTTGGCTCGCTTATTTTGCGATCGCCGCCGGGGCCAATCGACGCCCACTCGCCGAGACCGAGGAGATGGCCCGCTTGCTCATCGATACGGCTCGTCAATGCCGCTGGTATGAGGTCCTCGCTCGCACACACGAGGTGCTGATGACGACACTCGCCGGTCAGGGGAAACACGACGAAGCGATCCTCGCGGGTCAGGATTCCATCGATCTCTTCGAGCAGCTCGGCGAAGCACGTTCGGCGGCCCAGGTCCGCGGCGCCATGGCCCAGATGCTCCTCGAGGCCGGACTTGTCGAAGAGGCTACCCATATCGCCCTCGCCTCGCTCGAAGAAGCCGAACGCGAGGACGATGACGAAACAGTGGCGCGGGCACTCGAGAGGCTCGGACGTGCCCATATCGAGCTCGATCGACTCGATGAAGCTTCAGACTATTTCAGCCGTGGGCTCGAGCTCGCCCGCCAGATCGGTATGCGAGAGCTCGAGGCACATATCATCGACGGTCAGGCGACAGTCGCCCGCCACCAGGAACGCTTTGACGATGCCGTCGAAGGGTACCGGCAGGCTGCGCAGCTCTTCGACTCGATGCAATCTCGCTCGGTCTGGGTGAGTCGATACAATCGGGCAGCAGTGCTTGCGTTGCGAGGAGACTGGCCTCACGCTCGAGACCTCTTTCAGAAATCACTCGAGGCCTTCGAAGACTTCGGTCTACATTCCTACGCGCTTCTGGCGCGCGCGGCGGTCGGCACAGACGCCAGTCTCAACGGCGATATCGCCGCCGCCAGCGAACACTGGGCAAGCGCAGAGGCTGGATTCAAGACGAGCCCGTTCTATCACCCCGACCTGGTCTGGTACTGCGGCGTGACCAGCTCGACCACTTCAGAGAGCGAAATGAAAGCTCGCTGTGAAAAAATCGGGCGCCGCACACGTCGATACCGAACGGTATGAAGCCTCTCTGGATCGGTAGCCTCGTCATGATGTTCATACTCGGCGCGGTTTCTCTGGCGCGCTCACAGGTGGTGATCGAGACCATCGATCAGGCGCAACGCCCCAACGGTTCGGGCACGGTAGATATGGGCTCGCAAGACGCAGGCGAGGTAGAAGGTCAGAAGAGCGAAATCGAGATCGTGCGGGGCGTCGGCTGGGGATACCTCGACGAGAGCGACGCTGCGACTCCCACCCGCAAATTGGCGCTGATGAGCCTCGAGCTTGGGCTGGATGCATGCCTTCAGAGGACTGCACAACCAGGCGAAGCCGAACTTTCGGTGCGATATCAGGTAACCCGCCGAAACCAACGGATTGTGCTCGAGCTCGTCGACCTTCAAAGCAATCTCGAGATTCACATCGGAGATTTCGAGTTTCGCCTCATTCGACCGACACTCACGACTACCCCGCTCTCCGTCGAGCCAGCGGCCCGTCAATTCCGATCATGTCTCGAGCGTTTCGAGTTTACCACGCTTTCTCCCGACCGCGAGCCTGCCGAGGCATGCATCAGCCTCGAGGCCAGATATGGCGCGAGCAAACTCATCTTTGAGGACATCGCGTTCCAGAGTGGAGCGTGCGCCGCGCCATAAATTTCCAAATTTTTCGCAACGAAAATCCGTCTCGGCCGAAAACCTCTCTGGACGGCGCGAAATGTCTTGCGCCCAAAACCGGAGGTTAGGATATGCAAGAAGAAATCATACGATGTGATATCAATACCGCTCACTGCTCCTCGCAACAGGAAGCACTGACGCGACTTCTACAGGACCGCGACGACCTGACATTATACGGGCTGCAATGCTGCTACGAGATGCCAGCCGGCTGGTATCCCGACCATCTCGTCGATCCGCCGGAGTGTCTGCAGACTGGCTGGCGCACCTGGATCGAAATCGACCTGATTCGAGTGCGCGATCGAGGCTGGGTTTCGCTCTTGCCGGTCGACGCATCGACCGAAGACGTTTCGTTTTGCCAAAATCTGGTCCGCGAATTCGTCGCCGGTATCGACGGCGATCTCATTCGGTGTGACCGATTCAAATCGGCGCTCGTTTATTTTCAGACCGATGATGAGCCCCATGAATCTGAATCCGTCATCTCCATCCAGAGCTGGCCCGAGATCGTCGATGTACTCGACCGAGTACTGATACCGTCGCTGCACGAAGAGCCTGATGCATCGGCCTGCGATCGGCTCTACCCTCAGCTCGTGGGACGCCGTCAGCTAGTTCACTTCGTTCGCTCTCACGAGGCGATGATCAAGCGGTTGATTTCGTTCGATGAGCTCGATTTTGCGGACATGGCGAGCTGATCAGCGCGGCTTCGTGCCCTGCGCCCGCTGGTGGTTGGTTTGCCTGCAGCAGCCCAGCCCGCGCCCGAGCGACACACACGTAATGGGGACACGTGATTGCACGTGTCGCTCGGGGCTGTTCCGCACTGTCCACGCGGCAAACTTCGATCTATGATCGCGGCAGCGCGCTACATGTCAGAACCAATCGGGGGAGCCCATGAAATTTCGATTCGTTTTCATTCTCGTCTTCGCCTTTCTCACCGCGTCGTGCGGAGACGATTCCGAGCAAGCCCAGGCCGACTGCGAGAAATTCGTCGATGCATGGTGTACCAAAGTCGATTCGTGCACTCAGGACGACGACTATCAAGACTGCCAGTCGCTCATCCGTCAGGAGATCAACTGCGGCGCGGCCGTCGAAACATCCGACCAGTACGGTCAGTGTCTGAGTGATATCGAGAACGTCACCTGCAA
>CAYFTY010000361.1:0-5156 GCA_964346045.1 uncultured Bradymonadales bacterium
TGGAGCTCCTCGAGCTCCCAGATGGAAACGACTCGCAGAGACGACTGAGGAAGGTTGTGATGCGCGAGGTCGACCGGCTGAACGAGCTGATCTCGAACTTCCTGGAGTATTGTCGCCCCTACGAAGCAACGCTAGAAACAGTGGCCCTGCACGAGTTGCTGAGCGAGGTTGTCGAGTTATTGCAACGCGATGAACGAAGTCGTGGCATTCAATTCGATTTCGAAACTCCCCAAGACGCAATGGTCCTGAGTGATTCTCACGCGCTCAGAAGAGTCGTGGTCAATCTTCTGGTCAATGCGCTCGAGACCGACCCCGCGCCGACCACCATTCGCATAAAAGTCGAGAGTAAGCGAGACTTCTACCGGCTCATTATCGAAGATGACGGCCCTGGTATCCCCGAAGCCGAGCGTGAGCGGATCTTCGAGCCATTCTTTACGACAAAGCATGGTGGCTCAGGGCTCGGGCTGGCAACGGCGTTTCGACTCATGCAAGAGGTCGATGGGTCGATCAGTGTTTCGGAAGCCAGAGTCCTCACCGGGGCGCGCTTCGAACTTCGAATACCCGCGGCGGTTGAGGAAGCGAGCGACACGCCCCAAACTATGAGCCAGACAAACGATTCTGAGGCAGCCGAGTTACGCGTTCATGAATAAAGAAGAGACTCCCGAGTCAGGGCCGATCCTCGTCGTCGATGACGAATCGAGTATGCGTGAAGTCCTCGATATCATGCTGGCCGAGCGCGGTATCGAAGTTGTGACGGCAGATTCGGGCGACCGCGCGATCGAGTTGTTGCAAGAGGGCCGAGATTTTTCGGTCGTCGTGACCGACCTCAGCATGCCGGGAAAGGCGTCGGGACTCGACGTGCTAGCTACCGTGCTCGAGTTGAGCCCGGCGACGCAGGTCATTGTCATGACCGCATACGCCACGCCTGAAAGTGCCCTCGCGGCGATCAAACAGGGTGCCTACGATTACATGATCAAGCCATTCAAGGTCGACCAGGTGGGCGTGGTCATCGACCGGGCTCTCGAAAAGCACAAATTGCTGGCCGAGAACCTCTTCTTTCGTGAGGCACTCGAAGAACGCGACAAGACCTACGATATCATCGGCAAGTCCGAATCGATGAAGCGGGTGTTTCAACTCATCCACCGAGTGGCCCGCACCCGAACGACCGTGCTCATCGAAGGCGAGTCGGGGACAGGCAAAGAACTTGTCGCGCGAGCGATCCACAATCAGAGCGCAGAGGCGGATGGCCCATTTGTCCCCATCAACTGTGGAGCGATTCCAGAAAACCTCATCGATGCCGAACTCTTTGGTCATGCCAAGGGAGCGTTCACCGGGGCTATTTCGAGCAGCGAAGGTCTGATCGCGTCCGCAAATGGCGGCACCGTCTTTTTCGACGAAATTGGCGAGCTTCCGCTGGATTCACAGGTGCGGCTCCTGCGTGTTCTCCAGGAGAAGAAAGTGCGCCCTGTCGGCGAATCACGCGAGCGTGAGGTTTCTTGTCGTGCAGTGGCTGCAACGAACCGCGACCTTCGTGAAGAAGTGGCCGAGGGGCGATTTCGTGAAGACCTTTACTATCGACTGAACGTCATCCACATCGAGTTGCCGCCGCTCCGAGACCGTGCTGAAGATATCCGACTGCTCATCGAGCACTACTTGCGGGTGTACACCGGCGAGATGAATAGCGAAGTTCGCGGAATCAGCGCTGAGGCCCGAAAAATACTGGCGAGTCACGACTATCCCGGCAATGTGCGCGAACTTCAGAACATCATCGAGCGTGCAGTCACGCTCGAGTTGGGAGAATTCATTACCCCCGAGGTCTTGCCCGATTATCTGACCGATGGGAGTCGCAGAAATGATTCGAACCTGAGGGTGGCCCCCGAAGGCATCGACCTGGTGGCCACTTTGGCGGACGTCGAAAGCGACCTCATTTCGCAGGCGCTCGAACTCACCGATGGCGTCAAGACCGAGGCGGCCAAGCTCCTGGGGATCTCATTCAGATCGTTTCGCTACAGACTGGATAAACTCGGTCTCGAAGACGAAACGGAATGACTCAGGGCCCGCCCTGCCCTCCCAGATATACGTCGGGTTCGATGGGCACCCGATAATCCCAGACTTTCGTTTTGGCTCGCAGATACTCATCGTTGAAATGCTCATCAAAATGACGATGCATCGTTCCCATCAGTTCGTCGCGTATCTCGGGTCTCCCTGCGATCAGATTGTTGAACTCATTGGGATCCTCATTGAGATCGTAGAGGTGATAGGTATTCCGACGGAGATCCCAGATCAGCTTCCAATGGCCCTGCACAACTCCACGGAGTAGGGCATTCTCGGCGACCTTATAACTCGACTCGAAGAATACGGGACGGTCCTCGGGAACATCACCCTCGACCCACGAGATGCCGTCGGAAACGTACTGCCCCTCAATGCCAGCGAGGTCAAGGACTGTGGGAAGCACATCAACGAGACTCGCATTCGCGTGGACAGTGCGAGGCTCAAGTCCGGGAGCCTTTATCGCAAGGGGCACGCGGATGACAGAGTCATATCCTGACATCGCATGCGTACTAACGCGATGCTCGAAGATACCTTCGCCATGGTCAGACGCAAAAACGATGATCGAATCCTCGTAAAGCCCCCGCGTTTCGAGTTCAACGAGGAAGGCTTCGACGGTTCGAAGCGTCCTCCGCACCTCATTGACATAACGCTCGATTTCTGACGCCTGCGCGAGCTCGGGCTCGTCTGGCGTGGTCGCGTAGAAAGCATGCGGATCAAAGAAATGAACCCACAAGAAAAACGGCTCACCGCTAAGACTTTCGAGACGCTCGCTCGCCTTTCGTTCGATCTCCGAATCCACGACCGCCTTGCTGTCGGCTCGGATCACCGGCCCGAGTTCGTTATCAACGCGCTCAAAACCTCTAAGCGTCAGGCCGTCAAAATAGGGTAGGCCAAGGACCGCTTCCCGCCGATAACCGAGTTCGCCAAGAATCTCCGCCAGGGTCGGTTCAATCCCGTACTGAACCCCCAGTTGCTGCCAACTGATCGGGTAGACACCTCCCATCAGCGCCGGCATTGCTTCTTTGGTATGTGGCGCAGGAGTGTACGCGGACGCAAAATAGAGGCTCTTGGCTGCAAATTTTTCGAAGATGCCGAGATCAAATCGAGCGAGAACTGTTTCAAAGACATCAGCCCTCAGCGTATCTACTGTGATCATCACCACGTTGGTCGGCGGATTGGTTTGCCGATAATTTATCTCCCCGGTGAACTGAGGAGCTTCGTAGTTTGGCAAATCTCCACCACCGCAATTATTGTCGATACCGTCACCAATCGTTTCCATCGCCCCCGGATACACCGAAGAATTCAGCGGTCGGCAGTCAGCGCCTCCCCAGAGGGATCCATGTCCATCCGCATCGATGTCGTGACTCAAATCGACGAGCGACCAAACCCCGAAGCCAAAAGCGTTGTATGCTTTCCACCACGTCGCCGAAGGCCTCTTTTCGCTATCGAAACTGAGAGCGATGCCTCCAAAGACAACTCCTCCCGATACACATATGGCGAGCAGTTCAGGGATAGACAGCCGCGGCCGAACATACCAATTTACGATCAAGATCAGAGTGGTCCCCACCAGTGTAGCAGGCCCGATCGCACGAAGAGCCGCAAATCTCTGCACATCGAAATACACGAAGAAAAAAGCGATGAAAGCGCAAACGACCACGAAGTGCCATGGAACCTGGGTCCGGGTCCTCCATGCATAGATTCTGAATACCGCGAACACGGTCACGATCGCCATCGCGAAACTGAGCGCATTCACGAAAGAGAAAGCGAGCCGGGCAATGGTCGGAATGGATGTAGCGATTTCGCGCACTAGCGGGACGAGAATCCCGACAGAAACCAAGGCAAAAGCCGTAGCACGAATTCCGGCCGGCTCTGCGTCCCCCACAGCCAGCAGGCGAATCCGATTCAAGCAGCCGCTCACATTCGCGGCAGGCTCGAAGCGTTTGAAAACGCGGAGTGCCTCATTGACCAAGAGCAACCCGAAATAAATGACGCACCCAGCCACGAATGCGGGGACGCCACTATCAATCAAGAGCCAGAAATCTACGAACCGTAGCTGAGGGAAAATGAAATTCGTCGCTGCAATTTCGAACCATGACGCTGCCACAATCGTAAGCCCGGCTGTAAAGAAGCTGGTACCGTGTCCTCTCGCGACATCTCGTAAGCCGGGCGACTTGTTCTTTCTTTCACTCCCGTCTTCGGTACAATTCATGCAGTTAGCACCAATGCGAATCCACTACACACGGAGAGCTTACATGAGACTTCTTTCGTCACAAAGAGGGGTCACCCTTATCGAACTCATGGTCGTTGTGGCCATTCTTGGAATTCTTGCGGCTCTCGCTTCTGTCGCCTACGGCCGATACATCAAATCGGGAAAGATAGAGCGGCTAAAAGCCATCGCCATGGAGGTTCAATCGGGGCAGGAGCGCTACAAGAGCCGCAATAATGCGTACTATCCCGCAGCAGGTGGTAAAAAGGAATGGCCCGGTGATGCAGACGAGATCCGTCCGCTCTTGGACATCTCTCGAGACCCTCCGGCAGACATCACCTTTGATATTCACTCGTGGGCGGCCTCTGGCAGCTGCACCGACTGTGCTGGACTGGGCGCGTTTGACACCACAAAGAGCGGATTCGCGGTCATCGTTCGACAGAACCTCGATGGAGACACGGGTGACCAGACCACGGTTTTCGTCAGCAACACTTCGCCAGCCCCTACGATCACCAATGAGGGCAAGTAGTGACAATTTTTGTCACCATGTTGCCCCTCAGCGTCATATTGAGGAGAAGAAAGACCCCTGAATGGCAGTATTTCAGTGAATTTCTTGCCTGGCACGCCAATTGCTCCACTCTTGGACCAGCCTGTTCACCCAACAACTCTCAGGAGAGAAGAACATGTTTGAGAAAATGAAAAAGCGCGTGAAGGGTTTCACGCTCGTCGAACTGATGATCGTCGTCGCCATTATCGGCATCCTTGCTGCGATCGCCATCCCGGCGTTCCTTCGCTACATCAAGGCGTCGAAGACGGCTGAGGCCGAGCAGATCATGAAGAAGATGGCCGAGGGCTCGAAAGCGTACTTTACGAGCGAGCAACGATTCTCAGCCACACC
>CAYFTY010000362.1:0-5150 GCA_964346045.1 uncultured Bradymonadales bacterium
ATTCATTCGAGATGCCAACCGGCCATGCAGCCTGCGTCGCGTATTACGAGGGCGTGCGCGTGGCATGCGTCCGAGCTTCCGAGGGTAAGAACGACTTCGATTGCGCCGGTGAATTTCAGCGGCTCGAGAGGATGCAGAAGGATATTCGCGCCCGCCTCGAAGCGGGCGACGTCGAAGACGAGATCAACACTGAGGTTTGCCAGCAGGCCTACGTTCGGCTCGCCTCCGACCCGACCGCTCGCGCCGCCGACTGAGTTCTCGTTCGGCATTTCCCGGCTCTCAAACGAGTGTCGAGGAATTGCGTATCTCGCGAGTAAGTGGCCGCAGGGGATTCAGGATTCCTCGACGACTCGAGGCTGCTGGCGAAACGATCAGAAGCAGGCCTAATCGGAGTCTTTCATGACCCACCCGCCCCCTCTCTGACGTTCACGATATTCCTCGCGCAATTCGCTTCGTGCGTCATCCACAAGAAGTGCGCATGGGTCGAAGTAATGTTCGGTTTGTGCGAGCTCGACAGGGGAGGTGAGATGACCTTCGAATTCTGGATTCTCGGGGCATCGCTGATTCCAGAGCGCAAATCGGTCGGGTCGTTCGTGATATGCAGCGACTTCTTTCACCCCGCCATTACAATTTGTGCTGACGACTAGATACGGAGCGGGCAACGAGTCGTGTTCGACGTAAAAAACTAGATCGTGATGGAATTCACCCTGTAGCCAGTGGTTGAGAAGTTCAAACCCGCCAAATCCAAGTTGCAGAGCCTCAATCAATGCTCCAAGAGATAGTTGTCGGGCGAGGATTTCGATGGCGGACGGCATGATCACATCCTGTTAGACCAGAGGGGTAACGAAAGGCTTCTACGAACAAAACCTTTCGAGGCGACGCGTTCGAAGCGTGTTCAACCGAAACAGGCAAATTTCCCGGTGCTCGAGCCGATGTAGATCTTGCCGTCGACGACAATGGGCGTCGAGATGGTGCGCCCACCCATATCTCCCTTCCAGATTTCTTTGCCGGTCTTCGCGTCGACCATGTAGATGTGATCGCTGCGCGTGCCGAAAACGACCTTGCCGTCGACGACCGCAGGTGAAGACCAGACCTGCTCAGACCAGGTGCCCGACCAGATCTCTTTGCCGGTCTTGCGGTTCAGGCAGTAGACCTTGCCGCCGTCGCCTCCGATGTAGAGGCGATCGCCGACAACGGCCGGCGTCGACCACCAGCCGGTTTCGTTCTTGAACTTCCAGACGGTCTCTCCTTTCTTCGAGCGGTCGAAGCAGTAGAGGTAGGGCGCCTTTTCTTGCCCGGCGATGTAGACGAGCTCGTCGACCACGACGGCCGAAACATCGGTATCGTCATTGGTGGCGACCTTCCATTTTCGTTTGCCCGTTTTGGCGTCGAAACAGTGCATGAACCCGTCGTAATCGGCGACAAAGACTTCGCCGTCGGCAATGGCCGGTGAGGTTTCACTACCGTTCGAGCCGCCCTTGGTGCCTTTGCCGAACCCTCCGATATAGGTGACCCAGTGGTATTTTCCGGTGCGCGGATCCATGCAGTGCAGGTTACCTGACTCGCCGGCCACATAGAGCTTATCGTCGACCACCACAGGCGAAGAGTCGCAGTCGGTGCCCGTGTCCATTTGCCAGACGACCTCGCCGGTCGCAGCGTCGACGCATCGAAAGTAGTTGTCGGTATTGCCCATGTAGAGGCGGTTCTCGTAGATGCACATCGAGCCTTTGTACATGCGGCCGCCAGGTAGCTCCCAGCGTAGCTTACCGGTCTCGGCCTCGTAGGCGTAGACGCGTTGTCCGGTCGATCCGATGAAAACGTAGTCGCCGAGTCTGGCGGGCTGACCGGTCCACCCGGTGCCTGTCCACGTGATGCGGTGACCGCGCAGCCAGGTCTTGAATGTACGGTGCTCATGCTCCCAGATCTTCTTGGGGTTCTCGCTGAGGGGGCCGGTACCGTAGAAGGTGTGCGTCGGATTGCCGCGGAACATGAGCATCGTCTCGGTCGACGTGCTCTGCTTTCCGTATTTCCACCTGGGGAGGTCGAGCGGTTTGCCATGAAGCTCGGGCTTCACGTCGGGCTTCATGAGTTTGCCCGGCATGTCGGTGTTGATCTTTGGGGCCTCGGCCCGCAATCGCCGTGGTAGAAGCAGGCCTGCAGTGGCAGCAGCACCCGCCGCCATGAATTCGCGTCGATTGAGTTTCTCGGGCATGTCGACTCCTTGTCGAGTACGCTCCCAGCCTCCCGTACGAACCCGATCCGGTCAAAGAATCATTCCTCATCGTACTTGGCGACGAGGTACGTCGAGACGGCTGCGACGTCGGCGTCTTCTAAGCCTTCTTCAAAGACAATGAACTCCCAGATCTTGCCGCCAAAGAGGCTGTTGTTGGTGGATCCCGTACAATTAGTGCGACCGCCAATGTCGCTAAACGCCCACTCTATCCTGTCTTCTATCTCGGTTGGCCCACCCTGGAGTATGCGGCCGTTTCGAAAAAGCGTCACGATTTGGTCGCCACTTTTTTCGCGAATCGAAAGCACCCAGGCTGCGCTTTGATCAGCTGGTTCGTTGGTTCTAAACGATAGATTTATGGACTGCGGCGGTTCCTCGTTCGGTTCGACCACGTTGAGGTCGATATCGAAGCCACCTGCGGACGCAGGATTGCGCGTCTCTATATTCTGGTTGCCGTCCTGGCATCTGCCGAGCAATTGCTCGGTGCCGTTCAATCCCCATTCACCATACCAGGCGATCGTCAGCTCTCTTCCGGAAATGAAGAAAGCTTCGGGGGCATTCTTCAGCTGCGTCTCTTCCTCGAACTGGACGTACGGAAACACCTGACTGCTATCTAGAGCAGGGGGAGAGTAGTTGTTTCGGACCTTAAGCGAATAATCACCTACGACGCTGCGCCAATCGAATTCGTTAACGTTCAGATTTGCGTGAGCCAACCACCAGACGGATGGAGATTCATTGATATCCAGTTCGACCGCGTTGAGCGTGGCCTGGGCCACCCGTTGTCCGTCACAGAAGCCAGAGAATGAGCCCTGCGTAGATTCGAGCTGAATGACTCTCGGAGAGACCAACCTGACGCCGACGAGGTCGGTCAAATCGAGAACATTGCACGTCACCTCGGATCCGGCGTTGACCACTTCGACGTCGATGTCGGTCCACCGGTAGAAGTCGCTTCCATTTTTCGGACCCCGAACGACGAACTGCAGAGAGTCACTTGCGGCGTCTGGAGCAGTGTCTGCCATGTTCTCGCTATCGTTTCCATCGTTTGCGTCCCGCTCCAGGTCCATATCGGAGACGGGGGTCGGTGTCGCCGCTGAATCATCGGGTGGATCGATGCATGCGGTGGATAGAATGAGCATCAGCAGTACGGTCAAGAGGCGCATGAAGACCTTCCAAAATCTCGAGCAAGAACTCATCGTAGGATGAAGAGTGAAACTTCTTGTCCAGTCTATTGGAATTCCGATACCCCGACCAGTCGGCATTGGCGCTCAACGCCGGGATGGCGACAATACTGGAGCTTCGCCATGGACGACCACGTCCTGCACGTTCTTGTCTTTGGGTGCGTCGAGGGCGAGGTAGGTCGATGCCATGATGGCCAGCATTAACACAGCGACGAGTTCGAACGGCAGGTTCGAGCGATACACGGTCTCGCCGAAGAATCGGCCACGAGACCGCTCGCGAATTCGTGTTTCGACCTTCTCGACGAAATCGTCGGGCGCGGATTCGGCAGGCAGGTCGTCGAGGCCAGCGATCACGGTCGCAAAGATCTCGAATTCTTGGGCGAATGTGGGATCTTCTTCGAGACGCGCCTCGAGTTTGAGGGCATCCTCATCGCTAAGGTCCCCATCGAGATAAGCGTTGATCAGCAGATCGTCTTCGCTGACTGCGCTACCGTCTATATGTACGAGGTTATTGCTCATGACTGCCTCTATGAATCGTACCTTTCTTGCACATAGCTTTTCAAAGCGGCGCGCGCTCGGAAGAGACGGCTCTTGACCGTGCCCTCGGGTAAGTCCACGACCTCGGCGATCTCAGCGTAGGTGAGATGCTCGATATCCCTGAGCACGATGATCGTGCGATGGATGTCGTTCAACTCGGCCAGGCCGTCTTTGATGATCACTTCGAGTTCCTTGCCCATGGCCTTCTCTTCGGGCTGATCAATCTGCCCGGAGAGAGGGTTTTCCTCTTTGACGGTATCCGGCGAGTCTTCGTAATTCTGGTGATATTTATGCGACCGGCGCGCCAGATACTTGATCCGATTGCGCGCGGTGTTGGTCGCGATGCGATACACCCAGGTCGAAAATTTGGCGTCACCGCGAAATCCATCGACGTGTTTGAAGATCGAGACGAATACCTCCTGCGCGACGTCTTCGGCCTCGGCACGGTCGCCCACGATGCGGACGACAATGTTGAAGACCTGGTGCTGGTACAATTGCACCAGCTCGACGAAAGCTTCTTCGTCGCGCGCACGCAAGCGGCTGACGAGTTTTCGTTCATTACGACTCATGTCACGCGCGACGTCTGCGGGTCATTGACCCTGTGGGGATCCATGCCCCTCGGTGTAATAGACCTCGGTCGTCGGGGAAAGTTCCGATCTTTTTTGGCGGGCTAATTTCGGCTTTCAGCGACCAGCGGGCAGCTTCCAGCGAAGCGAGCCTCGAAACCGGTACCCGATCTGGCCGCAGGCCAGCTTCGTTGTTCCGCCTGGGAAAACAGGCTGCATTGCGGGCAGATGGGGGGCCTCGCAGGACACCGAACCCCCAGAACTGAATCCGCCAGACCAGTTTGCGCATCTCAGGAGTGCAACGACGATTGCGGCCGCGATGACCGACGAGGGATCTCGACGGTTGACTCTAGAGTACAAGCGTATACGCTTCGTCGTGCTCGAAAATCGTTTTCAACTACAACCCGATTCCCAAGAGGAACACATGGCGTTTCAACTGCCGGATCTGAACTATTCGAATGACGCACTCGCACCCCATATTGATGCGCGCACCATGGAGATCCATCATGGCAAGCATCACGCCGGATATACTCGCAAGGTCAATGCTGCCATCGAGGGCACGGACCTCGACGGCAAAGATATCGAGGACATCCTCTCAGACCTGAGTGCTGTGCCCGAAAATATCCGCACGGCCGTGCG
>CAYFTY010000363.1:0-5129 GCA_964346045.1 uncultured Bradymonadales bacterium
GCACGGACATTATGGCATCCAGCATGACACCGTCGCGCATTTCGGACTCGCAGATGCATGTGAGGTCGAGGTCGAGGTGCGATGGCCCGACCAGGACCTCACGACCGAGACATACACGCTCACCAGCGGCTACCGATGGCACTGGCGTCAGGGAGACTTCCCCAGCGCGATGGAGTGAACGATTCAGCGCAGCTTTGCGCGCGGATCTTCGACGTCGATGCCGTAGCGGATATCGAGACCTTTGCCTTCGATCTCGATCATCCGAGATCGCGCGAGCTCGTCGAGGAACGGTCGGTATTGACGCATCAAGAGCGCAAACTCGACAGGATTTTCGGGCCCGCGACCACGATCGCGTTCGACGAATTCGGCCAGTGTGGGCCCGCCCACAAGGGCTGCTCCAACGTTGCTCAAATAGTTGTTGGCCCACCTGAGCGTGCGCCGCAGCGACCAGACGCCGCGCGGCTGCGGTGCGCCGCGACCCGGCAAGACCAACTCGGGATTCAGTTCGATCGAGCGCTCGACCGAAATCAGATACCCCTGCACTTCGCGAATATGGGAAGGCAATCCATCAAACTCGATATTGCCGCAGAAGAGCGTGCGGTGGTCGGCTGACCAGAGGAGCGCGTGGCCGGGATCGAATCCCGGAGTCGCAATCACCTCGAGCTCGAGCGATCCCACACAGACTTTGAGCCCCGGCCGAATCGGCATGAAAGCCAGCTTGTCCGGCATCTCTGGATAAAGGCTGTCGAGCTCGGCGTCGTGAAGATCGACATCTTTGGATTCGAGCCAGTCGAGATAGCCACGGACTTCGCCGCGCATCTCGTCGACCCAACCGCCATAGTCGCGCGGGCGCTGCATGTCGGGACTCACCACCATATGAGCGGCCGACGCGAAGAGCTCGGAATTTCCAAGCGAGTCGACTTCCCACGACGTGTACACGACCCGATCTATCTGAGGGGGCGTGATATCGAGAGAAGCCAGTGCTTCTCGCAACGCATCGCGCTGCAGCGGATGACCGCTGTTGACCAGGCCGATATCGCCGGCATCCGAGACAGATAGATAGACGTTGGTAGACGACGCAAGGGGCTCAGTCAGAGCCTCAGGGCGCGCGAGCTCGATGCGGGTCATCGACCCGATTTCATGAACTTCCCAGGAGTCGGTCATTGGTCTCGGAAGGTGTAGTACATGCGAACATTCACGATCGATTGGTCGGCCTTCGACTTAGGATAGTCTCCGCGCTTGAGTACGCGCTGCGCACATTTCACCACGCGTTTATCGGCAAGTTCGGTGTGGGTGAGACCCACGTCTTTGACCTTTCCTTTACCGTCGACTTTCACCTCGAGGATCACGAGGCCCTGTCCGGCGAATTGATTACGACGCACCTGGCTGGCGTAACACTTGGCGAGCTTGTCATTGAGGGCCTCGACCGATTTCGCAGCGGCTGCGTCGTCTTCGAATCCATTGGCGTAGACGCTCTTGAGCTCGGCCACTGGCACGCGCTTGTACTTGCGTGAACTCAGGCTGAATTCATTGACCTTCGCGCCTCCGTCGGTGACGACGAAGATTCCCTTTTCGCCCAACGCAATGACCTCGGGCTTTTTGTCAGCGTCGAGATCTTTGACGAGCACGGCGATTGGCTTGCCTGTTTCGAGCCGAGCAATGGCTTTCTTTTTGGAGCGCGACTGGATGACGACCGCTTTGTCGTCGACTGCTTTTGCCGTTTCTTCGGCCGTACCATCTCCATTGAGATCGAACGATTCCGAACCGTTGAGTGACGATTTGCCGATGGGGTCGGGCCCGTCGGTCGGCGAGGGCGTGACCTCTGAGCCTTCGGTCCCCGCGGCGAGTGCCTCACCGTTGGTACCATCGAATCGCGAGTACTTCTTGGATCCCCGATGCTTGCACTCGACATCTGCCTTGAGATCGCCGTTGATGTCTCCCGCCTGACAGTAGTCGAAGCGTGCTCCGACCGAAGCGCTCCAGATGAGCTGTCCGTCGAAGGTGTAGACATTCACATCGCGCCCTTTCACGCAGACGATATCTCGTTTTTCATCGGCGGCGACATCCGCCACAGCGACGTGCGAGCACCCTTTCTTATCGAACCAGATCGGGTCGGCATCTTGGTTCAGCACGAACGTCGGACGACCTGCGCCAACGAGGTCTGAGTTGCCATCCGCGTTCATGTCGGCGAGGACGGTCGAGCGAGAGTCCTTATCCTTTGCCCCCTTCCACGAGAAGGTCCGATAGACGGTCTTGTCTTTGCCGATGAAAAAGACTTCGTCTCCGTCGACGACAAGAGCCGGGACCTCTTTGCTCGGCCAATCGTAGAGTTCTTGCGCCTGCGCCTGACCGATTCCGATGAAGAAGGTCGTCAGCGCACCGATGAAAATGAAAATGCGTAATCGCATAGTTTACCTCTGCGTGGTTTCGCCCAAGCCTGACGAAAAGGGTTAGTACGTGGGCTTAGACGAGTCAACAAGCGGGCTCGCGCTCACTTTTCGTCGAGCCCGGCGGCACGCCGTACGGCGCGATCGAGCGTGTGGTCGAAATTCGTGACGAGCTCGGCCGGAAATTTCGAGGCAGGCACTTTGAGCTTGACCTTCTTCTTACCCTCGATCTCGACCGTCACACCGAGCCCCGACGGTGCACCGATGCGCACGTCGACCTTCTCGGGGTCGAGCTCGTGCCGCGTGAGCACCTGCGAAACGATCTCGTCTTTCTTGGCGTTGAGTTCGGCAATTGCCTCGGGCGACGCTCCGTCGACGACGGCAAATTCTGTCGGTGCCTCGGGTTCGGCTTTCACAGCCTCTTCTTTTTCACATGCCGCAAAGAAGAGTGCACAAACGAGAATGAAGAGAATTCGTCTCATACAAGGCCTCCTGAGATGCCATCGCGCCAGGGTCGCCCATATTGCCCGCTGGATGGACGAGAAACAACGATCGCTTCGTGGTCCCGTCGACATCGCAAGGCGCAACAAAAAAGGCCCGGCTTCATGCCGGACCTTCGAAAAACATCACCTCGAGTGATCTCAGGGTCGATAGGTGAAGCGCAGCTCGTAATCGCAGAGATAGAAGGTGTCGCTTTCTTCGATCTTTTTGGATTCGATGCGATTTCCGCGGTATTCGACGCCGTTCGTCGAACCCAGATCTTTGATGTAATAGCTGCCGTTTCGAAAGATGACCGCGCAGTGTTTTCTCGAAATATTTCCATCGCGGATCGTGAGGTCGGTCTGCTGACTGCCGCGCCCGATCACGAATTTCTCTTTGTCGATCACATATCGATTGTTGTTGAAGAGCAGATAGATTGGTGGCTGCGAAGCTTGCCCGGCTGAGGGCGGTTGGCCGTAGTTCTGCTGTCCGTATCCGCCGCCTCCGGCACTCTGTTGTCCCCAACCTCCGCCGCTTTGTTGCTGAGGTGGATTGGGCCTCGGAGGAGGAGGAGGAGGACCCCCACTCGAGCGTCCGCCGCCGAATTGCACGCCGCCGCCCGACTGCTGAGGACGGTTCTGCTGCTGGTTCACAGGTGGAATCTGATTGAAGGTGCGATGCTCCATCGGCGAGCCGAAGCTATTCACATTCATGTTTGGCTGCTGGCCGTAGCCACCACCGCCACCTGCGCCACCACCGCGGTTGGGCGGCGAGGGCGGTGACGACTGATAGCCGCTGCCGCCGGTGCCGTATCCCGTGGGCTGTTGTTGCTGGCCTGACCCATAGCCCTCTTGATCCGAGGGCACGTAATCACGGCTGCGGGCGTAATGCCTCATGGACTCGTTGATCAGATAGTCCATCGAGCAGCCGAGATCTCCGGTCATCTGCTCGAAAAGGTCCCAGAGGTAGTCGCGGCAGTAGAAGCTACGAAGTGTTTTACGGTTCTGATCAGTCATCGATGAATGCCCCTCGCGATGAGGCTGCTCGATCAAGGAAATTGGCGTGGCTCATATAGAGTGCGAGACTAACACACTATTTCTCAGGGTGTCCAGAAATGTCACCCGGGCCCGAACTCAGAGCGTGGCGAGCCGAATGTAGATCTCCTCGACCTCCGTCTCGAGGGTGGCAGAGGCGCCCGGAATATTGCGCTCGAGCTGGTCGACGGCCCTTTCGAGTTCGGTGATCTCGCCCCGGAAATTCCTCGCGCGCTCGAATGCCAAATCGTAATTCTCGTCGTTGTACTCGGGTTTGCGACGCTTGACCTCGGTCTCGATCTGCCGCACCTCGGCACGACGCTCCGCGATCATCGCGCGCATCGACGCGACATACGCCGGGGTGCGCCGAAACGCATTCTTGAGCTTGGCGCGCAGCCGCCTCATTCGGTCCACTGCCCGCATCGAGCGCGACATGGCATCACGCCTGCCAGTTTCGGTACGATCCCAGAGCGGTCCAAGCGGCATGACGACACAGCCCACTTCCATCGACTTCGCGGCATTCCACGCTGGTGTCTGCGGCTCGGCGTCGGTCCCGACCGGCTGATTCAGACAGGCCATGGCGGCATGTTTGAAGAGGTCTTTGGGAATCCCCGCCCAGAAATCCCGCGGCATCTCGAAGAAATCACTACGAGCGTTCAAAAACGCCTCGAGATCGCTCTCGATGCGCTGGTGTCGCTCGACAACCTGCGAAGTCGCGGCCTGAACCGTCTGGGTTTTCTCAGCGAACGAAGGCGGATCAATGCCCTGATCACGTCCCCAGCATCCACAGCACCAGACCAGGAGACCGACGAGAAAAAAACGAGGCGGCACCTTCACCGAAGCGAGGTACCGCCGTTGATACGAGACGCCATGCCTCAAAGCTCAGCCCTCGAGAATACTCTTGGGAAGCTTGGGAAGCTCTTCGAGATTCGGCAAGAGAATGATCTCGATGCGGCGGTTCAGAGCCTTTCCGTCATCGGTCTCATTGGTCGCGATGGGATCATGCTCTCCGAACCCAGCAGCAGCGAGCTGCGTGGGCGATACGCCGGCCTCTTGCAAAAACTCGACGACGTTGACTGCGCGTGCGGTCGAGAGGTCCCAGTTCGAGCTATATCGATTGCTCGAGATCGGCACGTTATCGGTGTGTCCAGCGACGAGGAATCGGCGGTTGTTGATGGTCTGGAGCACGCCGCTGAGTTCGGTCAGAGCGGCCTGGCCGAACTCAGCG
>CAYFTY010000364.1:0-5114 GCA_964346045.1 uncultured Bradymonadales bacterium
GCGCCGAAAAGATCATCGAACGAGATGGATGAGGGCTCAACTCGGAGTTGAGATGCGCAAATTCGAGGTCGAGGTCGAGCCGACCCCATGTCTCCCAGGCATACTGTGCCCACCCCGCGTCGTCTGTACGAACTGAGGCGAGTACGTCCACAGGGCATGAATCAGGCGCGTCGGGGACGAGGTCACTGCGGATTTCGATTCCGGCGAGTCCAAGGCGTCTCGAGAGAGCGCAGGCACGCTCGATGTCATCCGGTGATCGCGCGACGAGCCAGGTCTTTTCGGCGACAGCCCCCCTGGGTGCATCGACCCACTTCAACAAGGTCTCGAGGATGTCGACACTCGTCTTAAGCTGGCGGCCGACCTCGAGGTCGAAGACGAGGTCGGCTCGCTCTTTCCAGACGGGCTCACGCCTGTCGACCATCCACTCGATCTCCTTTTCGAAGGGCATGGATGGCCGCAGCCGCGCTCGCTCATCCCGCGCGCTCTCCTGCCATCCCTTACGTCGTAACCAGACCGCGACCGCAGACGGAGGCAGGTCGAGACAGCCTGCTCCTATGACAATGATTCGTGGCTCAGTCGTGGACTGTCCGAGCAGGCGGTCGAGATGAAGGCGCTCGAGTTCGCGGAACGTCTCTTCACTGTCTTCGATAATCTCGGACGGCGTCCGGCCCTCGGCCATCTCGATCGTGGAGTCGAGGTCCACCACCTGCCAGCCGCGCTCCTCGAAGCTTGCTGCGAGAGTGGTCTTGCCGGTGGCTCGATGGCCCATGAATAGAAAGTCGCGAGCCCCCATCAGAAGAATAGGGCGACGGGGCCCGCCGTGGTCTGGACGCGAATGAAGCCGACATCGCCGATGCGTTCGGGGGGCGTTGCGCCCGCCTCTTTCGACCATGTACCAAAATCTTCGAACCAGGCATCGGCGAAACCATCCGTCAATACCTTCGGCGCAAAATGAGCGTTGGGCATCACCTCGCCTGACTCCAGCTTCCAATCTTCGGAGTTATTCACCCAGAGTGGCACGAGTTCGGTGCCGTGTAGCTCGCCGTCATGGATCACGATTCGCGCCATCATCGAGTACATTTTCGCGCCCATTTTGCGATGGCGAATCGTGCGCGAGGCAAAGACGTAATTGCCCAGACTGTAGAAGATCAGTGCACCCTTGTAGTCCTCGACCGGTTGAATCACGTGCGGATGGTGTCCGAGCACGATGTCGGCACCGGCGTCGACCCATGTACGGTATCGAGCGGCCAGGTCGGGCTCGGGAATGTGCTTGTATTCTTTTCCGGCGTGTACTGCGACGATCACCACATCTGCTCTTTCAGAAGCTTCCTCGATCTTGGGCACGAGCTCTTCGTCCCAGAACTTTCCGACATTCGGGCTGCGCGAAAATCCCACCGAAAAGAAAGCGACCTCGAGATCTTTACCCTCGGGCGTGAAGAATCGCGCCTCGAGTCCTTCTTCGGGGGTCTTTCCAGCACCCGCGTGATAGACGGGCATCTCGTTGGCCGCGGCATATTTTTCGAGGTTTTCGATCGTATGGTCGATGCCTGGCTGGTCGGCGTCAGCGATGTGATTGTTGGCGAGGCTGTACATGTTGAAACCGGCCCCGAAATACCAGTTCAATCGCTCGGGCGGTGACGTAAACGCGTACGTTTTTTGTGCGCTGGGCTCATCTTCGGTGACCGGGTTTTCGAGATTCATCACGTTGAGGTCACCGGTGATCAGATGTCTCGTGGGGTCAAAAACCGATTCTTGCTGGGATTCGGTGCGCTCGACCCACTGGGTCGCGGGTTGCGAAACGTCGCCCACTGCGACAATGACCAGGTCACGCGGCCCGCGCTTTTCGGTCGCATCGAGGAGCTCGAAGGCATTGGACACGGAAGGTTCGGGCGTCGAAAACTCAGCGGTCTCTGCTTTCACCGCAACGGCCTGTGCGAGTGCCTCAGCTTCGCTCGAAGGGTCATCGGGAATGGTCTGACTTTGGCCCGTCGTGTGGCTTTCGACTCGAGTTTGAACCATGACCTCGACCTCGTCTTGCTGCGCGATGGGTGTCGCGCATCCGATAGAGCTCGTGGCGGCGAGGGCCAGGGCGAGAGATAAAAAAGATCGCTTCATGTTTGAACTTCCGCAGAAACTCTCAGAACAAGAGGATAGCTCATAGGCCGCGCAGCTCCAAGAACGTCGACGAGCGTCAACCCTCTATACGATGAAAGAGAATACGACTCGAATTTGTTTCGTCTGATAGAAGGGCGCGATGTGATGCAGGCAACTGCTCCGGGTCAACCCATAATCTTGCGGTGTGGGTAGGCGTGGACTAGGGTTGTGAGGAGCTGTCCCAGATGAAAGTTGGGCCGATGGAAGCCACCAAGACGCTAGGCAAATATACCTTAGTAAGGCACCTCGCTACAGGTGGGATGGCTGAGATCTGGCTTGCCGAACAGGCAGGTCCGGGCGGGTTTGCCAAGGAATTGGTCATCAAACAGATCCTGCCGCATCTGGCCAAGGACGACCAATTCACCCGCATGTTCCTTGACGAAGCGCGTCTTGCGGCGCAGCTCTCACACCCGAAAATTGCGCAGATCTACGAACTCGGGAAGTTCGACGAGCAGTACTTCATCGCCATGGAATTCATCGATGGCGTCGACCTCTCGGACGTGATCGAGATGGCCGCTGCCAAAGGGCGCCCGATCCCATTCAATATCGTCACCAAGATCGTGATGGATGTGCTCGAAGCGCTCGATTACGCTCATGATTACACCGGTCGAGACGGCGAACCCTTCAATCTGGTTCATCGCGACGTCACGCCCCATAACGTGATCGTGTCCAACGATGGGATCGTCAAGCTGGTCGACTTTGGAGTCGCCAAAGCCAGGGCCAATCAATCCAAGACGCAGACCGGGGCTGTGAAGGGCAAATTTGCCTATATGGCGCCCGAGCAGATTCAAAACCAGGAGCTCGATCGCCGGGCTGATATCTTCGCTGCGGGAGTCCTGCTCTACGAGTTGCTCACGGCCGAAAAGCCCTTCGGCGAAGACCTCGCTGCAGTTTCGAATATTCTTTCGCAGGATGCTCCCGACCCGCGCGCCGTGAGAGGTGATACCCCCGAGGAGTTGGCACGCGTCTGCCAGCGAGCCATGGCGAAGGACCGACAGGCTCGATACGGGGATGCTCATGACATGTTGCGGGATCTGGAATCGTGGCTGAGAAGCGACGGTGAATACGTGGGTGACCGTCAGCTTTCTGCGTGGATCCGCGAAATGCAGGGGCTTCCGACCGTCCGCAACACGGGAGCCGTTTCTCCGAATCGGTCGACGCCTGTCGAAACGAAGGCCCCCGACGCGACTCCAACTCCGGGTCCGCTGAACACGCCCCTACCGGCATCTGTCG
The DNA here is from genome assembly GCA_964346045.1 of uncultured Bradymonadales bacterium. Taxonomy (GTDB): domain Bacteria; phylum Myxococcota_A; class Bradymonadia; order Bradymonadales; family Bradymonadaceae; genus CAYFTY01. The sequence goes on from CAYFTY010000364.1 coordinate 3,388, forward strand.
GGACCCATCCGGGGGTCGAACCAGAGTAGCCAGTCTCATCGCACGAGACCGCGGACGAAAATCGCCCGGCACCCGCGCTGGAGACCGCGCACACGGCCGAGCTCGGCTCAGTGCAGGGGGGCGCTCGGACGGATACCGAATCGACTCCCGCTACCTCGGGATCCAATACCGGGCTCATTATTCTCTTCCTCGTCCTTGTGATAGCCGTGATCGCGGTGGGCGGAGCTGTCGCCTATTTCGTCGTGATTGCTCCTCCCGATGACGAAACGGTGGAGATAGTCGAACCAGAAGATACCAAAGAAGCAAAGTCGACGATTCCCGACGAGCTCAAGCATCTCGACGGAAATCTGGTCACGCTCAGCGCACGTGAGCAAGTCGAGATCTTCTACAAGGGGCAAACGATCGGGAAGACGCCGATGCGTCTGAATCTGCGCCCCGGCACCTACGAAGTCGAAATCGAGGGCTCGGACGGTCGCAAAAAACACACCTTCGAAGTCAGCGACAAAGCTCTGCAGACCATCCAGTTGCGCGACTGAACGCTAGCTCAGCGTCTAACCACGGGCGAAACCTCTCCCACAAAAAATTTGGCGAACTTCGATTCTCTCGTACACTGTGAGTCAAACACCGCGGTTATCCTACATCGCGGTACATGTCCGAGGAGTCGCCCATGGAAGGCCAGAACTTCATCCGTATCGTTCAAATCGCACTCGTCATGTTTCTCGTGTCGACCGGCATCGCATGCTCGAGCGCACCGCAGAGCCCCTTTCACATGTACAATACACCGCTCCTCGAGGCGGATGGCCAACATGTCTACGCACGAGAGCGAGGCTTCGATCCTATGAATATGGGAGATTTCTCGATCGGCGGTGGAGAGGCCTATGCAGTGCAGCAGGCTTCTCAAGAGGGCGAAGTCGTTTCGACGAAGGTCGTCGAGTTGAAGGATGACGAGACATCTCAGAAAGCGACTCCCGAAAAGAAACGACCTTCTTTGAGCACCACTCGCAATGTCGGCGCGGTACGTTCGAAGCGTGGCGAACACCGCGTCGAGGCGAAAGAGGCCGGGGCCCCGGCCGATGCGGCCGAATATGTTTGGACCACCTACGCAGCCAACGGAGTCGAGTTCGAAAAAGCTGCCTCGCAGAGCGTTTCTGCACTTTATAAATCATGCAAAAAGGGTGGGGCGATCAGTCACGATAGCAAACCCCAGATTGGTGATATCGCCTTTTTTCATAATACTCACGACCTCAACGACGACGGGCGAAATAACGACTGGTATACCTTGGCCGGTATCGTCGAATCGGTGGATTCGAACGGGGGTATCGTTGTGCTGGCCTGGATGGGCGACGAGGTCGAGCGCTTTACCCTGAATCTCGAGTCCGAGAGGGTGGCCGATGATTCAGGAAATGTGGTCAATGCTCGACTGCGAAAAGAATCGTCCAAGGACGCGCCATTCACGCAGTATTTCGCCCATGAGCTTTTCGCAGGCTTCTGCGGGGCACTGGGCGACAAGCCTGATCTCCTCGTGCTCGAAGAGTGGTCTCCGACCCGTTGAAGGGGCTACCTCAGGGTGTCGCCGCCGCAGGCGTCGATTCTGCATCCCTCGGCGCTCCTGATCTTCCGTACATTTTGAGCGCCAGTGCCGCCAGAGTGGCCACCGCGAAACTGGCGAAGATACCGCTTAGCGGTGCACTCCCTACGCGAATGAGACGGCACTTACGACCTCATGT
>CAYFTY010000365.1:0-5111 GCA_964346045.1 uncultured Bradymonadales bacterium
GAGGTTCGGGGGCCTCGCGGAGTGTGGGACTCCTAGAGGGTAAGCACCGCGATGCGATCCCAAAATGTACTTTCGAATTGAAAGACTGCTTCGGCCATTGATTCGACGTGGTGACTCGGGTCCTCGTTGGGGTCCGGGCGCTCGTCGTCGAGCATCGAAGCCATCGCTTCGAGATAAGTCGCAAGCGTCGACCAGGCTTGAGCGGTTCTCGACATGCTCACACCGAGTTGTTGCGTCGAAATCGACCGATCGATGTCGGCGGCCTCGGACAAAAACTCCCGGTAAAGCCTGCGGAAAAAGCCACCGCCTGTGCCGCGCGTTTCGATGCACTGGTAGGCAAATCGGTAGCACCAGGCCGCATCGTCGCGCTCGCGCCAGCCGACAACGTCTTCGGTGAATCGGCGCAGTGCACCGAGCCCGGCGATCTCAGGTTCCCTGGCTTCCATGATTGCTGCGTTTTTTTCCAGGGCGGGCCAGATGGCGTCAGCGACGTCGGCGGTCGGCCCCGATTCGAGCACCCACGAGACGTGACGCCCGTCGAACATCGGTGGTGCCGACGAGGCGCGGGCGGTGGCGAAATCGGCATAGCTTACCCGCTGCAACCCTTCGAAATGCGTGTCCGCGACCAGGACTTCTTGCGTCGCATCGTCGTAGCCGGCTGCGACGATTCGATGACCGTTGAAGGGGGTGCGCGCCTTCCAGTAGGGCAGATGCACCAGATCACACTGGATCAAAACCGGCATATCGGAATCGAGCGCCTCACGAACGCGCTGCCATGCTTCATCGGCGTCGTGGGTGCGATGGGGCACGAGCTCGGCACCCAGGAGCTCAGCCGCATTCTCTTCGAGTCCCCATGAGCGTCCCATGATAAGGCGCGACGGCTCGAAGGCGTCGTTTTCGATGTAGAAAAATCCCAGACCCGCCCCCAGGCCAAAGACCATGGCTTCGCTCAACTCAGCGCCGGCGTGGCGCAAGAGGTCGGCCATCGCCGTGCTGCCACAGTGGGTGCCGGGGCGATGTTCGAATCCTTCTACAATCTTCATTTAGAGCTTCCTGACGTGCGCGAGAATTTTCTGATGCAGTGATTCGATGCTCTGGCGTGCGTCGAGTCGCACGATCGGCTCGTGATCTTCGAGCGTGTCCATGATCTGATCGTAGCGCCGCGCGAGTCGTTCGAGCTTTTCGCGTGACTCGTAGATATCACGCGTGGCGCGAGCCGACATGCGCTCGAGGCAGACTTCGACGGGGGCCTCGAGAAAGAAGGTCACGTCTGGCCGGCGTGCCCGTTCGTTCAGGGTCTGAACCCAGTCGAAGTCGAATTCGTCGCTCTCGTCGATGTCTCCCTGATAAGCGAGGCTCGAGTGGTAGTAGCGATCGCTGACCACCCAGGCTCCGCGCTCGAGCGCAGGTTCGATCAGCGAATCGATATGATCGAGACGATCGGCTGCAAAGAGCAGGGCGAGGGATTCACGATTGATGGCTTTGTATCCGTCTCGGTCTGGCGCGACGACTCTCATCGAAAGCATCTGCCGAATCAGAACACCGATCGGGCCGTCCGACGGCTCACGCGTGAGCACTGCTCCTGCGTCCGCCTGCAAGGCATCGACGAGCATGCTCGATTGCGTCGTCGTTCCGGCGCCGTCGAGTCCTTCGATGACGATGAACGCGCTCATGATCCCTCGAGGTCGTCGACGAGTTTGGCGAGGCCGGCTGAAAGCCGTTTATGAGGATATTGCATCAATTCCGAAATCACGTCTCCGAGTCGCACCCCGGGCGGATCGTAGCAGAGCACAAAGGTTGCAAAGGTCTGAGCTCCAGCGTGTTCGAGCGAGACGCTTGCGGTGATCGGCACCTTTCCATTCTGCGTGCGCCAGGCCAGCAGCCTTCCGTCGATGGATTCGGTGCGCTCGACGGTCAAGAGATGCGTCCTTCCAATGAGGCTCTTGTAGGCGATTTCGTACTCGCCGTCCGAGAGCTTTCGCGCATCGTCGATCAGACCTTCGAAATGTCGGCTCAGCGCCGCCAGATCATCGAAGCGTTCGAAGACCCGGTCGGGTGGCGCCTGAATCGAGATGACGTGACGAATCGTGCCCATGCGCCAGAACCTACCGCCAGGTGCGGGGTTCGTCCAGCTTTCTGCCGCAGCTCTGGCACAAAAAAGCCCGGCACGACGGCCGGGCTTTCGCAAAGATTCGAGGCCGAGGCTCAGCGTCGTCGGCGGATCCAGCCAATCAGGCCAAGTCCGGCGAGGATGAGCCAGGTCGCGTCGTCGGTCGGGCCGGCATTGGAGGCTGCGCATCCGCACCCGCCGCCTTCGATGGCTCCCTCGACACAGACGGCATCGACACAGCGGGCGTCAGGCCCGCAGTCGCTATCGTCGGTGCAGATGTCGCCAGGAACCGTTCCGTCGTCGACGCACTGGTTCTCGTCGTTGCAGACCTCGCCTTCGGCGCAGTCTTCATCGGTCATGCACTCGTCGGTTGTCGGCTCGGTGCATACACCATCGTCGCATACCAGGTCGCCCGCGCAGTCGTCGTCGTTCATGCAGGTGTCACCGACGCAGACGTTGTTGACGCAGGATTCTCCTTCGTCGCAGTCGTCATCGGTCTCGCATTCGAGAGCGGGTTCGGTGCACTCATTATTGTCGTCGCACACAAAGCCATCCTGGCAGTCCGCGTCTTCGACGCACGAATCGAGGCAGGCTCCGTTGGTGCAGACGTAGGGAGCGCAGTCGATGTCCATGTCTGCGCCAGCCGGCGTGCAGGCACCCATGTTGCAGGTTCCGGCGACGACCGCGGTTCCTTCCGCGTTGCACTGATCAAGGCCACATGCTTCACCATCCATCTTGGGCGAGAACGCGTCGGTGGCCTGGGCGGGATCACATACCTCACAGGTATTGTCAGGATTCTCGACACCGGCCGCAAAGCAGGTGTCATCGATCAGGCACGAACCCTCATCGAGCGTCGACACGCACACGCCCGAAGCGCATTGGTCTGTCGTGCAGCCGAGCGCATCACCCACGCAGGGTGTTCCGTCGATGAACTCGTCGAAGGTGCATCCCAGGGCCGGATCGCAGGCCTGCGAGGTACAGGTGTTGCCGTCGTCGCAGGTGATCATGTCGCCCCCGCAAACCCCGGTCGTGCAGACATCGTTTTCGGTGCATGCGTTGCCGTCATCACAGGTGTTGCCCTCAACGGGATCCGGGTCAAATACGCATCCGGTCGCCGAGTCGCACGAATCGGCCGTGCACGAGTTGTCGTCGTCGCAGGTGATCGCCATACCTGCCGCACAGGTACCCGACTGACACGTTGTATTCTCAGTACACGCGTCGCCGTCGTCACACGGTGTCCCGTCGACTTCGGGTTCAGCAAAGCACGAGCCGTCGGTTGGATCGCAAGCTCCGACAGTGCATTCGCCATCAAAAGCTGAGCAATCTTTGGTCATGCCCGAGCAATTGCCTGCTCCATCACAGGTGCCTGCGACAGTGCAAGGATCGCCACCGCAGGAGTCTCCGGGAGGAGATGGCGACGCGGGCTGACAGCGATCAAGTGGCTCTGAGCAAACGACGGAGTCAAAACACTCCTGGGCTGCACTGCTACAGTCTCGCGCGCCACCACCAACGCATTTTCCAGCTCCGTCGCAGGTATCGTTGACGGTGCAGAAGAGACCGTCTTCGCATGTTGTGGTTGGGGGCGCGTTGGTCCAGCCGGACTGGTCATTCGTCGGGTCGCAGACCTCACACGTGTTATTTGGGTTCTCATCACCGGAGTTGTAGCACGTACCATCGATCAGGCAGCCCGAAATGGATGTCTGGACGCATGACCCGGCCTGACAGACGTTGGTCTGACAGCCTGGCTGATTCGGAATTGTACAGGTGTCGCCATCTGCAGCCCCCGCGTCAAAATTACACATTCCAGTTGCCGGCACACAGATATCGATGGTGCACTGATTGCCATCATTACACTGCACCGGCTGACTTCCCACACATACTCCAGCCTGGCAGGTATCCACCTGAGTGCAGAGGTCTCCATCATTGCAACTTTCCCCGTCGCTCCGTTGTGTGAATGACGTGCGGCTTTGCGAAACATCGCAGAATTCGCAGGGGTTGTTGGGATTTTCATCGCCATCGGCATAGAACATCCCGCCGACCTCGCAGGATACCGAACCGTAAACGATCGTAACCCGCCCTACCTGAGAAGCTCCCGAAGCCCAACGTGGTTCACCCACTGCAAGGTCTCCGATACCATCATCATCAATGTCTCCAATGTAGCTAATCGCGTCCCCGCGGCGCGCTCCGGCAGCGTCCGAAGTCTCGTCGAGCGCTCGGCTTCCCGACATTCCTGACGCCGAGCCCAGTTCGACGATGGCAACTCCCTCATCGACCTCGGGGTCCGAAGCGCGGGGCCCACCAACCATGACGTCATCGAATCCGTCGTCGTTCATATCGCCCGCAGTGATTGAGATGCCAACCAGCGCCCCGCCGTACGGAGCCCCTGCACCAACCTCATAATCGGGTGCTCCACTACCTAGGCCCGTCGTGCTCCCCTGGTATACTGCGAATCCGCCGTCATTGGTGACACCACTTCCAGTGTCGCTTCTTGGTTCACCGATGGCGAGGTCGGTGAAGCCATCCGCGTTTACGTCAGCTGTGGCCAATGAGGTGCCGAAGGTGGTGCCGCCAGCATCGCCCTCGATGATCAGGTCTGGCATGGTGGGCAGACCCGATGTGCTACCGGTGAAAACGAGTACCCTTCCCGCGTTTACGCCAGCTGCATTATCATAGGAAGGCGCCGACACAACGAGATCGGAGCAGTCGACAGCCGACCCTGACACCATATTGGTATCACCGTTGAAGTTCCCGCCCGAAACGGCAGCACCGATCCGCTCGCCGCCGGTGCCATCAAAACTCCAAACAGCTGTGGTGCCTAGGCCTGTCGAACTGCCGAGAAATGCCCATGCCTTGCCGTCACTCGAGTTCACGAAGTCACTACCTACCCCCAGGTCGGCGAATCCATCACAATTGACGTCGCCGATCGAACTTATCTCCAAGCCAAAGAGTTGGAACGGCGCGTCACCATATAGTGACGTACTAGGCGTCGCAGAAAGTCCCG
>CAYFTY010000366.1:0-5110 GCA_964346045.1 uncultured Bradymonadales bacterium
GGGACGAGCGCTTCGAGGTGCTCCATGACGTCGCGGGGCTGGAGCTGAGCCTCAGGCTCGCTTTTTCGTCGCCGCTCGCCGCGGCGAGACGGTCGCTGAAGGTGTACTGGTACATATGGCCGAACGCGAGGGCGATGGAACCGCCGCCTGGGTGCTGGCCGCTCGGCACGAAGGCGAATTGCGTCCTTCGTTTTTTCATGTTCGACTGCAGCCCGGGTTCGAAGAACCACCGCCGATCGCCGTCGATCTTTGGCAGCGAGACCAGGCATGGTCGATCGAAATGACTCCCGGGCTCGAGCGGCCCGATCAGCCGTCGCAGGGGTCGGGACTGCTGGCCGCGATACTGACGAATCGCCTCTGGCAGCCTTATGCCGGTGCTCGGTACGACGCACTGGCAGGGCGTGATAAGCCGGCCCAGACCCCGGCAGGCCTCGAATCGCGGCGTCGGGACATTGACGAGGTGCTGCGAGACACCGTATTCACGCCACGACTGTGAGAGACATCCCTGGTTATCTTGGAACTTTGACGGCTCACAGGCCTCTATAAAAACGGTAACCCCCGACCCGAGCGTTCGATGACGCAGGAATCAAAAGAAGAGATGAATGTCGGTAAGGTTGCGCCGGGCGTCGACGAGGAGCTCATGGCTCTCGCCGAAGCTGAGCCGCCATCGATATTGCGTCCCGTATTGATGATCGGTGTCATCGCCATGGCAGCCTGGATCGTGAGCGACTGGCAGGGCGAGCTCGAATATTTCTTCAGCTCGAAAGAACCTGTCGAGATCGGTGACGTCACGGACTTCGCCAGCGAGGCCGCCGAGGATCCGGAGTGGACTCCGGACATTCCCCACAACCGTTACGTCAAAGTCTCGGGCATCCCGTCGCGGCGCAGCCAGAGCGCTCGCTACCGGTACGCCAAACTTGTTGGCGGCTGGGTATTCGTCGAGATTCCGCGAGACGATTACATCGAAGATCCCATCGAGCGTGAGCTTCAGGGCGAGCAAAAAGCCGAGGTGGATCGCACGTATTTCGAGGGCAGCGGCCGGGCGCTGGCGTTCCGTGAAATGCCCGAGCGGTACCGCGGGCTGCGGCATTATTATACCTCCCGCTACAATATTCGCTTTTGTGACGAGCTCACGCCGGCCGAGTTGCGCGAGATTCAGAATCGTCGCCGTGATTCGATCATTCAGCAGTGGAGTGCCGAATTCGAAGCCGCCACGGAAGAGGAGCGACTCGAGCGAAGCCTCACACCGCAACCTACCGAAGAAGAGATCGCGGACATCCTGGCGAATAATCCGGCCTGCGTGGATGCCTATTTGATCCAGGTCGACAACAAGCCCGGTGACCAGCACTGGTACGTCCTCGCCGCGCTTCTCTTCCTTGGATTCATGGTCTTCAATGTCTTCATGCTGATCCGCTGGGTGCGTCGATTTTTGAAGCACTCTTGAGCAAGTCTTTTCTTGCGCACGAGGCCGAGCCGGCCCATCCTCCAGATCGTTGACGCCACTTGCGCGGCCGCTCTAGGATGTCGGCGCGTCTAGCCCGAGAAGAGGAGTTTGAGAGTGGCTCGGATTGTCTACACCGACATATCTGGCCAGGAGCGCTCGGTACCCTGCGGACCCGACTCACCGGTCGTCACGATCGGACGAGCGACGGACTGCACGATCCGATCGAACCGCAAGTCTGTATCACGCCGTCATGCTGAGTTCCGCTACAGCAACGGGCAGTTCGAGATTGTCGATCTCAACAGCTCGAACGGCACCTATTTGATCATCAATGACGAGCGCAAGCCGGTCGTCGGACGGGATTTTCTCGCTCCGAACGACGAGGTGTGGTGCGGCGATTTCATCCTTCATTTTCTGCCCGAAGAAGATGACGTGCCGACCTATAGCGGCGGTCACGCCGAATTCCGAGAAGCCGCAGGAGCCTCTGGTCATGACGGCGGATATGATTCTGGTGGCTACGACTCTCCGGGTGCACCCGGCGGTTACGATTCGCCAGCAGAATACGACTCTCCGGGTGGCTACGATTCTGGCGGTGGATACGACTCGCCGGGTGGCTACGATCAGGCTTCAGGCTACGGTGGCAGCGGATACCAGGCCGGCCCCGGGCAGTATCAAAACCTCGACGAAGGCTCGAGCACAGCGTGGGGGCAGACCGAGCCTCCCCCGCCCGTCGACGGTCCTGACGCGACGCGTGAACGCTCGAGCGAGATCGAGAGACTCGAGGCCGAGAAAAAATCGATTGAGGACCTCGCGTCGCGTCAGGCGCACGAGCTCGAAGATCTGCAGCGGCTTCTCGATGAAGAACGAGAGAAAGTTCGTGAGTTCGAAGATAAACTCGACCGTACCGCGATGGTGGCGTCGAATGATGGCGAGCTGCAGAAATTGCGCGATGAGCTCGTTCAGGTGCGCGAAGAAAAACGGCGCCTCGAAGAAAAGTTACACACCGCGCTCCAGAAATCCGATCGCGCCCAGGAATTCGGGGCGAAGCTCGAGGAAGCACAGAGCCGGGTCTCAAACCTCGAGGCCGAGCTCGAAAGTGCAAACACGCGTGTGGGCGAGCTCGAGGCGAGCCTCGAAAGGAATGCGGCGGTCCTCGATGAGGCAGACGAACTCAGAGAAGCGGCGCTCGCAAGTAAGCGCGACCTCGAAGCGCTCGAAGGCGAGGTCGAACGGCTGCAGGCCGAACTCGACGAAAACGTGCGAGCGCGACGTGATGCCGAGTCACGAATCTCGGATCACGAAGAGCAGATCGAACAAGCCGAGGCACTCCAACGCGAAGTCGAGAGACACGCTCGGCTCGTCGAGGAATTCGAGCGACGAAATCGCGACCTGCAGACCGAGCTCGACGACGCCCGCATCCAGAAAGACGAGGCAAAATCCCATAAGGATAAGCTTCAATCTCGGATCGACGATCTCGAAACGGAATTGGAGACCGCGCGCGTCGAAAACGACCGACTCTCGACCGAGCTCGCCGACGCGAGAGAGGAGATGGATGCGTCGGCTGAGGATCGCGATCTCGTCGAGGATCTTCGCACCGAGATCGAGGGATTGAAGCAGAGGCTCAAGCTCGAGAAGAAGCGTGGGCGGCAGCAAGACGAGATCGTCGAAGAGAATGCCGAACTTCAAGAGAAAATCGCCGAGTACGAGGCCCGTGTAGACGAGCTTCAGGGCGAGCTCGAAGTGCTGCGCGAGCGCATCAGCCATGCGCCGAGCCCCGAGCCAGGCGCGGCCGTCGAGGGCCTCGATGCCGAGGTTCTTTCGCAGCTTCTCGAGCGAATCGACGCGCTCGACCGGATCGTCGATGCGATTGAGAGGACAGATCTCGAAGCGCTGAGTACCGTCGATCGCGTGCGACTACAGTCGGCGATTCGTGAGACCGCACCCAGGAAGAATCTCGCCGAATTGAAGTCGATGCTGGGGGCGGATTGAGAGGGAGGTCCTGGTGGGGATCGGGCGATCCGTCGCCTTGCCGCCAAAGGGGCCTTGGGTTAGTCTATCATCAGTTATTATGCGTGAGCACTACTTCCAAGGGTCTACCGGCCCGGAGGGTTAGCGGTGGAAGAAGGAAAGGTCCCACCAGATCTCTTCTCGCTGTCCGAAGAAGACTCGGAACCAGAGAAGAAAGCGAGCAACACGGCTGAGAATTTCGTCGTCTCGGGAGGACGTCTCGGAGGCGGGGGAGGCTCTGTCGATCTCGCGACCAACGTCCCAGACGAAGATGAAGCCGTAAAGAATGCGGCCCATCGCTTTCGACGGAATCAGCTCGGCAACGTATCGATTTCTGAAACCACCCTCGACCAGCAGGTAGGCGACGATTCGATTTCGGATGACGATCTGCAGGGCTTGATGCTCGATGCGCTCGATGCCGAGCCCGAGCCACCGCAATCTGAACCCATCGAAGAGAGTGAAGTCGGCGACGACACGATGCGCGTCGATATCGAGCACACCGGTCGTATCGAAGATGCACCACCGCCGAAGAAGGCCCCAGAGGTCGGGGTTCAATGTCCGCATTGCGGCGCCGACAATCCGCCCGGCATGAAGTTTTGTGTCGAATGCGGAGGAAGCCTCGCCGTCACGAAGAAGGGGGCCGAAGAACAGAAGCGAGAGATTCCCCCTGCTTCTGAGCTCGCACAACAAGAAAACCCCTGGAAGATTTCGCTCGTGTCCATCAATGAAGATGGTTCAGACGGAGTCGACATCCCGCTGGATTATCTCGAGACGACGATCGGGCGCGACGGCGACACGCGGTTTCCAACGGATGCTTTCCTCTCGCCGAAGCATGCGCGGCTGCATATCGAAAAAGGCGACCTCCACATCGAGGACCTCTACAGTCTGAACGGTACCTTCCTCAAGCTACGAGACGAAGTCAGGCTCACGCCTGGAGATACATTCTTGATGGGGCGCCAGGTCTTGCGTTTCGAACGGTTCGAACAGGCGATCACGCCAAAGACCAAATCCAGCGATGGCACTCGATACATGGGATCACCATCGCCGGGCGGAAGCTACAAGGTTTTGCAGATCGGCATCGGGGGCATCGTCCAGAATGTCTACTGTCTGCCCGAATCTGGAGCGGTTCTCGGCCGTGAGAAGGGAGATATCATCTTCCCGCACGACAAATTCATGTCGTCGCGTCACGCCCAGATTTACACCGGTGATGACGGGCATTGCTATCTCGTGGATTTGAACTCGTCGAACGGCACCTGGATCAAGATCTGGGAGCGCACCAAACTGCACGACAGCGATTTCATCTTTATGGGACAGCAGCTCTTCCGCATTGTCTCCAAGGGCAAAAAGTAAGAAGTGCGCGCGGCACTTTCTCTCTCGAACGTTTTCCGGGAACAATCCGGGGGCGTTCGACTGTTAGCCGCATAGCCGAATGCCAGACAGGCATGTATCGACAGCGAAACTCGCTGGCAGTCCCTTTTTATGACCGACTCCGACACGAGCCCCGAGCAACCTGAGCCGGACGCATCGCCGGATTCGTCCGTCGAAGCGACGACTTTTGATCCCGAGCGCGAGCGCCGGGCTCTCGAAACGATCCTCGGAAAAACCCGTCGCGCCTGGGAGCGACCGCAGCTACTCGAAGGCATACTTTGGTTTGGCGCGACC
>CAYFTY010000367.1:0-5107 GCA_964346045.1 uncultured Bradymonadales bacterium
TGTACTCGGTCATGTCCAATGAGGTCTTTCGAGGCCCGATGAAGAGGTCTTCTCGGGCACGTTTCGCAATGCGTGGCGTGACCTCGCCTGCCAAACCGTAGACCCAGATCCGGTTGGCCGAGGGGTAGACAGACCGGATCTCCTCGAGCACGAGGGGGCGCGAGCCGAGCTGCGAGGCGAAGAGACTCTCACGGCCGAGTACCCAATCATCGCTCGCTATGCTCCAATCCGAGCCTTTGCGCCGATCGGGAGCGACCTCGAGCTTGAACGTGCGGTTGGCATGTTTGAAGTCGTCCTCGGCGAGCTCTGCGTCCGTGATATACCAGACCTTCACGAGCACATCGCTCTTCGCGGCCATGAGTTTTGTCGGGACGACGGGCGTGGGCGTCGCGAACTCGAGCGTCAATGGCTGGAGGATCTGGTCTTCGTCATCATTGCCTGCCGAGAGATTCGATTTCACCGTCGTGAACGACCAGCCGTTGTCGACATAATAGTCGACGACCGGGCCCTCGATGATTCCGAAACCGTTATCTTCCAGCCATCTGGAGAGTTGGCTGGCACCCTCCTCTCCGGTCGCTTCGACGCTCTGCATCTGGTAGGGGCCGACCTCAAAGGGCTCACTGACCTCGAGCGCGCCCTGATTTCGGGACCGCACTTTCGAGCGCGCACGAGGCTGGCGAATCTTCTTGATCGCGAGCTCAGATTCCACCCATTCGACGAAGGCAAGACTGGCGAGCTTCACATCTCGCGGACGTGTTGGGGTCGGAATGACCCAGGCGATGTCGACGTCTTCTCCGTCCATATCCACGCCAGGTCGCAGATAGATCTTCTGCATCTCGTCGGCATGCATGACGATGGCGCGGTATTCGGATTCGTTGACTTCGTTCTCACCCGCAGGGTGGATACAAGCCGAGAGTGGTGTGGATAGGGGTGCTGCGAGGCAGCAAATACCGACGATCAGGCCGAATTTCTGCAGCAAGTTCATCATGTCTCCCGAATCGATCTAATTCAGGATAGTCGTCAGCGGGTTTCTCGACCAGTCCCCTCGGCCATGGCGAATACTGCCGACGAAGCGGTCAGATGAGTACCGGCGCGTCTCGCAGTGGTCAGGTTTTGCCGTACGAGCCGGGCCCAAGGCCGGTCCACTCGAGTGATCGCTCCCAGCATTCGCGTGCGAGCTCAGGAGTCGCGTGGCTGGCGGTCGGTTTCGGCGCCGATTTGTCGTAATAGAGGCCTGTTTGCTCTCTTACCTCGGTGCTGGTGGCGCAGTAGAGGGTCGTCTGCGCGCCTTCCTCGTTGGAGATCATGAAGAGCTTGGCGATGGGTTGAATAAAGCCGGGCAGACGTCGCCAGACATCGCTCGCAACGACGCCCGACTCCTCGGTCAAGACCTACGCGCTACATCCGGGCGTCGTCGCCAGACATCGCTCGCAACGACGCCCGGATGTAGCGCGTAGGTCTTGACCGAGGAGTCGGCGAGGATATCCGCGAGCTTCATATTGTAGACGACGTTCGCCAGCTTCGAGACGCAATACTCGGGGAACCCCGTCTTCGTCTGGGTCCGGCGTGTCATGGCTTCGAAATCGATGCCGTCCACGCGGGTATGAGCCCGGCTGGCTACGTTGACGATACGAGCATGCTCGAGGGTCTTCATGCGAGGTAGGAGCAGGTGCGTGAGTAGAAAGTGCCCCAGATGATTCACGCCAAAATGTACTTCGAACCCGCTTTCGGTCAGCCCCTGTGCACCCGCCAGGCCGGCGTTGTTGATCAGAATGTCGAGCTCGAGGTCACGGGCGATGAAGTCTTCGGCACATTGACGCACCGAATCAAAGGACCCGAGGTCGAGATCGAGCAATTCGACGCGTTTGTTTGCGGTATTCTGGCGGATTTCGTCGCGTACTGGCTCGGATCGCTCGCGCGAGCGACAGGCCATGAACACATGGGCACCGCCCCCGGCGAGTTCTTCAGCCGTTACGCGACCGATTCCCGTATTTGCGCCGGTCACGATCACGACTTTGTCGCGTACATCAGAATGGAGAGTCATGTCGTTGCTTCAGCGTTCGATGAGGGGAGGCGCAAAACTGAGTTGCATATCCCAGGGGAAGCGAATCCAGGTGTCCTGCGTCACCGAGCGCACGCAGAGGTCGACCAGAGGTTCGCCCTCGGGTTTGGCGTAGACGGTGGCGAAAAACGCGTTTGGATAGAGTCGTCGTATGGTCTCGGCCGTCTGTCCGGTATCGACGAGATCGTCGATGAGTAGCATTCCAGTGCCGTCTCCGTCGGCCTTCTTGAGGATTTCGACTTCGTTGGCCTGCTGCTGAGCCTGATCGCCTCGATAGCTCACCGCGCAGACGGTATCCACGAGTCGAATTTCGAGCTCGCGCGCCACGATCGCCGCCGGGATCAGTCCGCCGCGCGTGATGGTAATGATGCCTTCGAAATCGTGACCGAGGTCGATGAGTTCGCGGCATAGGAGGCGGGTATCGCGATGGAGCTCTTCCCACGAGACAAAGAAGTCTTGTTGGTATTCGGGCATAGGTCTCGGCTCTCAGCGGGCAGCGATCAGCGTTCAGCTGACCGCTGGAACTCAGTTCGAGCTCTGGACCGGTCGGAATGGATGAATGAATGCCGCAAGCGCAGACGAGCTGCGTGTCGCGACCCATACCGTACCCTGACCGGTGAAGTGGCAAACGACTCCCTCGCCGCCTCCAAAAAAGCTCTTCAGACCGCCGATACGCCGCATGTTGTACTGCAGGCCCTGCGTGAAGCCGACGATGTGATAGTTATCGACGATGAAGCCTTCGGGCCCCACCTCGACGGGGTGAATGGCGCCATAGCTTCCCATGAACAGGGGGCCGGTGCCTTTGGCTTCGAGCATGAAGAGGCTGGTGCCGCTGAAAAAGCCTTTGCCGCCCTGAAACGACGAGTCGAGCTCGATGCCCGAGCCCGAGGCGATATAGTTGCCCGACGACATGTAGATCGAGCGCGAGCCATCCATATCGAAGGTCAAAATATCGCCTTCGGCCGGTGGCGCGACCCACATGGTCTGGCCGGCCTGCGTCGCTTTGAAGGTGTTCTGGAAAAGGCTCTCGCCGCCCAGAAGCTTGCGTTTTGCAGCGCCCATGAGGCCGCCGCGCATGCTCGTTTCCATCTCGACCGCCGAATCCTTGGCCACCATCGCGGCCGCTTCGACGACGAGTTCTTCGCCCGGCGCATCGAAGCTCACCCGGGCGATACTGAAATTGGGTCTCTGTCGAATTTCGTATTGCATGGGTTGTCCTTAGTTGGTGCGTGGAGGAAGCATTCCACCGATGTTGATGCCGAATTCGGTCGGGTGACGGGTCTGCATCCAGATTCGTCCCTGGCCCTGAAATTTGCAGACAAGGCCTTCTCCCGAAAGGAATGACGAGATCCATCCACCTGCAGCTTTCTGCACGTTGAACGAAAGATTCGCATCCCACGCGACGAGATGTCCGGTGTCGATGACGAGTGAGCCATCGCATTGCATCTCCTCAATGCCACCGAATGATCCGATGAGAATGTTCTGATTCGGGCCCTGTGCGGTCGCCGAGATCAGAAACATGCCCTCGCCGCCGAAAAAGCTGCGAGCGCCGCCGAAGTCGGCGTCGAGGCTCACGCCGGGAGAGCTGGCAACAAACGCCGCGGATTGCATGCGCAAGCCGTGCTGTGGGACCTCGAGCATCACCATGTCTCCGGGGAGCGTGTGTGAAAGCAAGAGATCGCCAGGTTTGCCCTGCGCGGTGAATGTGTTCTGAAAGAACGATTCACCTGTGAGCATGCGGCTGGCTGCGCTGGCAATCTTGCCCAGCAGGCCTCCGCCTTTGGACTTCTGTGAATTGGCCATACCGGTCTGCATGTCGATATGTGGGCTCATGCCCACCATCGCGCCGGGCTCGGCGACGAATGATTCGCCGGCTTCGAGCCGAATCTGCGCCATCGTGCTGACCGGTTGATAATGTAGTTGAAATTGCATGGTAATTCTCCGGTCTAGCCTGGCATGAGTGGGAGGAGCCAATCGACGATGGAACCGAGGTTTCGCGACTGGATGTAGACGGTGCCCTGGCCTGAGAACTCGCAGACCATGCCTTCGCCCGAGGCGATCATTCCCATCAATCCACCACCGGCAGATTTGATGTCGAACTCGAGGTTGCCTTCCCAACCGACGATATGCCCGTTGTCGACGACGTAGGTGCCATTGACCTGAATCTCGTCGACCCCGCCAAAGCTATTGAACCAGACGTCGCCGCCATTGCCCGAGAGCTGCAGGAAGAACGCTCCTTCCTTGGCGAGGATGCCTCTCAGGCCACCATATTTGACGTGCACGTCGACATCACCTGCCGAGGCGACATAGGCGCCCGCCGACACCGTGATGGTCTTGCCCGGCTCGAGGCGTCGATGAACGATCGAGCCGCTGAGGAGCGGCGAAATCCAGATCGAGCCGGGTTGTTGTGCCGTGTAGTGCGTTACAAAAAAGCTCTCTCCGCCCAGAAATTTGCGAATGAAAGCAGCGAGTATTGCCTTGAACTTGGAACCGAGTCCGGCATCGGGCCTGACCGTCAATTTGGCCTCGAGGTCGATATGCTCGGACATGGCGGCCATGGCGCCCGCTTCGGATACGAAGAGTTCGCCAGGCTGGATGTCAACGCGCAGCATCGAAAATGCCGGGTCGTGCGTGATCTCGTGATTCACGTCGTCTCCCTTGGATGGATGAACTTCAAAGTGAGCGAAGGTTATGCGTAAGAGTCTGCGCTGACAATGGTAATGGCGGCGACTTTCAGGAGCTTTCAGACTGGGGCGGCAGCGCGAACGAAAACACCACCGCCGCTGATTCGCATGCCTTGATGTCCAAAATAGGTTTCGCTGCAACCGCTGCATTTGAATTCACTGGCCATCGCAAGGCCCGTGCACAGGTTGTTGGCCGTCCGACGAAAAGCGAGGCCATTATGAAGATCGAGCAAATTCACCACGTTGCCTATCGCTGCAGAGACGCACAGGAGACCGTCGAGTGGTACCGCGACAATCTGAACATGGATTTCGTGCTCGCGATTGCCGAAGACAAGGTGCCATCAACGCAGGAACCCGACCC
>CAYFTY010000368.1:0-5094 GCA_964346045.1 uncultured Bradymonadales bacterium
CAAGACGGCGGCGACTGGAATTGTGAAAACACGGGGGGATCCTCGAAGGAACCGCACCTCACTCTACATTGCAATCTTTCGAAACTGAACCAGCCGAGCGCTCGCCCTTTCTCTCACGGAATCTAAAGCTCGTCGGCTTCACTCGATGGAATCGCCCATTTCTGGGCCATGTCCTATTCTTCCAGAGAAGCTTCCTTCTTTTCGGAGAGCTCGAAAACGTGTTCCTCGGGAAGATGACGAGTTCCATCTGGCACGCCATGTTTCGACGGGAACGGGTCTGGAGGACGGGCTACGATCGCTGGAAGAACGGCTTTCCTTCGCCAATTGTCAGAATCTCGTTGCCCGAGTCGGTGACGAGAATCGTGTGTTCGAACTGGGCCGAACGTCGCAGGTCAGAGGTGACCGCGGTCCACTGGTCATCCCAGAGACGTGTCGACCAGGTGCCCTCGTTGATCATCGGCTCGATCGTAAAAGTCATGCCTTCTTCGATCGGGTGCCGGTCTCGAAGCCGCGCGTAATGAACGACCTGCGGATCCATGTGAAATTGTTCGCCGATGCCGTGACCGGTGAAGTCGCGGACGACGCTGAAGCCGTTCGCTTTGGCATGCTCCTCGATCGTCTTGCCGATGACCTGGAAGGGCTCGCCGGGAGCAACCGCGTCGATGGCCTGCATCAGGCATTCGTACGTCACGCGGACGAGTTTTCGGCCGGCCTCGTCAACATGGCCGACCAGAACCGTTTCGGAGCAGTCGCCGTGCATGCCGTCCACGTAGACGGTGACGTCACAATTGACGATATCGCCGTCGGCGAGAGGTCGGTCGTCGGGGATGCCGTGGCAGACGACTTCGTTGATCGAGGTGCAGATGGCTTTGGGATAGCCGCGGTAATTCAGCGGGCTAGGATAACACCCGAGCTCGATGCATTTCTGCACGGCGATGGCATCGAGTTCTTCGGTCGTGATGCCGACTTCGACGGCCGAGAGCACGGTATCGAGTACGGTACGCGCAGTTTTGGCCGCTTTTCGCATGCGCTGGATTTCCTCTTCGCTCCCCTTCTTGCAGGAGCGACGCGTCGCGGTGGGTTTTCCTGTCGCCGCATACGCCGGTCGCGCGATCTCGGGCGGGATCGGCTCGCCGGGCACGATCGTCCCGGGATATACGGTGCGTCGCCCCGTCGTCGGGTCGGTCTTGCCCATTTTATCCGAGCGCAGATGGCACTTCTTGTATTTCTTCCCGCTGCCGCACCAGCAGGGATCGTTGCGTCCTGGAGTGTCATTCATATGATTACCGCGAATGAGTTGACCCTCGATTGCATATCGGATTTGCATCTCAGGGTCCAACCCACAGACCCAAGATCGCTCGAGGAAGTAGATGATGAGCAGTGATTCAATCGAAATCGTATCGTGGAATGTCAATGGGCTGCGAGCCGCTGTCCGCAAGGGGTTCATGGACTGGCTGCAGGAAACTCGGGCGAGTATCGTCGGACTGCAGGAGATCCGGGCGCTCAAAGAACAACTCAAAGCAGATGTTCGCGATCCCGACGGGTGGAACGCCTATTTTCATTCGGCTGAGCGAAAGGGATACAGCGGGGTAGGACTCTTCTCTCGCCTCGAGGCCGACCGCGTCGAACGCTCCGTCGAGATCGAAAAATTCGATATCGAGGGGCGAGTCCAGGATGCGCAATTCGGGGCACTCCGGGTGCTCAATGTCTATTTCCCCAACGGCAGCGGCAAGAATCGCGATCTCAGTCGGATTCCGTACAAGCTCGAGTTCTACAACCACCTCCGCCGACGCCTGCAGGCGGAGGTCGATTCAGGAGAGCGTGTGCTGGTGATGGGAGATTTCAACACCGCGCATCGACCGATCGATCTCGCACGACCCAGGGCCAATAAAAAGACCAGTGGTTTCCGACCCGAGGAGCGCGAGACTTTCGAAGAATGGCTCGACGCCGGTTGGACAGACACCTTTCGACACGTGCATGGGGACGTCGAAGAACGATATTCGTGGTGGAGTCAGCGTAAGGGCGTGCGCGAGAGAAATGTCGGCTGGAGAATTGACTATGTACTCGCATCGCCGGGTGCAATGGATTTTCTCGAGCATGCCGACATTCATCACGATGTGATGGGGTCAGACCATTGTCCCGTGAGCGTGCGGCTGCAGCGTGCTGTTCTCGACTAATTCTCGGGAAGAAAGCTCGCCTGCTCTCCGTTGTGTCCGCACGAGGAGGAGATATGCTTCATCCGAAACACGTGGCGGGCCCAACGACGATACCGATCGCCGGGGTCTTTCTGGCCCTGCTTCTCACTTCGCCGACCGAGGTCGACACTCGGGTGAATTGTCCGCAGCTCGAAACGTCGAGCGTGGTCGCCGACGTGCGGTCAAACGACGCCGGAGTCCGCGATGTCGTGGATTATCCCGAGCCCGCACCGCTCGAATGGAATCTCGGTGTGCAAGAGCCCGAAGCGCTAGAAGTCTCTGAGAACGCACAGGTCGAAGACGGCGGCCTCACGTGGCTGGTGCTGCGAGAAGGAGATCGGTCACGGGCGACGCCTGACGAAGGAGCAGTCGCCAGGATGAGGTTTGTTGGATGGTCTGCCGACGGCAAACCGCTGCCGGGAGCAAGAGCGCTCACGATGGTGCCGATGGACGTGCCGCTCGACGAGATGACCACCGGTTTTGCACGCGCCGCGCAGAAGATGCATCCGGGCGAGCGTCGCCGTGTCTGGATTCCCGAAGAGCTTGCGTGGAAGGGACAGCAAGGTAGGCCGAGCGGCACGATTATCTACGATATGGAGCTGGTATCATGGCGCGCACACTGAAGATTGCCGTCGTCCTTGCATGCATGGCAGCGGGCCTGCTCGCCGGATGCCCGGGTTCGACAGACGAGTCAGCCCCGGTCGATACCTGTGCGGATGCCCGGGTCGGGCAGCAATGCAAACTCGGAGGCGGCCAGCTCGGTGTATGCATGATGGATACGGCGGGGCAGCCGTTTTGCCAGGACCAGCATTGATCGGGTCGGTCCGCTGAGGCAGCTCAGCAGGCCGTTCTACCAGTTGCAGCCACACTCTCAGTGGAAGTCACGGCTTCGATTCCCCTGAGGTTTGAACTTCACCTGGGGGACCCAGAGGTGGTCGGCAATCAGATGGGTGACATGGTCTTTGTTCTGAATCTTTCCAGAAACCCCCAGGAAAACCTGAGTCTTCGAGAGGATGCGATATCGCTCATAGACCTTGGGCCAGACCACCAGATTTACAAATCCCGTCTCATCCTCGAGCGTCATGAAGACGACTCCCGAAGCCGTACCGGGGCGTTGTCGACAAATCACCATTCCAGCGTAGTGCGTGTAGCGACCATCTCGCATTTCGAAAACCTGCTCGGCACTCGGTAGTCCCATGCTTTCGAGCTCGTCTCGGATCGTCTTCATCGGATGGCCGCGTGGACTGTGAAAGGTCGTCTCGTAATCCCAGGCGATGGTCTCGAAAGCACTCAATTCATCGAATTCGGGCGCATCGTCGGTCGATTCGAAGGGCAGCGGTAGAGTGCCTTCTGTGAATCCCTGGATATGCCAGAGCGCTTCGCGGCGAGAGATACCAAACGTGTCGAAGACACCCGCTTCGGCAAAGCGGTTCAAAATGCGTTTATTGACGCGGGTGCGAGTCACGAAGTCGCGGATCGAATCGAAGGGGCGCTCGCTGCGGGCGGCCTCGATGCGCCTCCAGTCCTGATCACTGATGCCTTTGATATAGCGAAAGCCCATGCGAACGGCGAAGGTTTCGCCCATGGGCTGCATCGTACAATCCCAGACACTGGCCTGAATATCGATCGGCAGAAAGCGCACACCGAGTCTTCTCTTGGCATCGTCGATGATCGTAGCAGGTGTGTAGAATCCCATCGGCTGGGCATTCAAGAGTCCGCAGACGAATTCGACGGGATAGTGTTCTCGTAGATAGGCCGTCGCATAGCAGATGATCGCGAAGCTGGCTGAATGACTCTCGGGGAACCCGTACTCGCCGAATCCCTGAATTTGCTGGAAGACTCGCTCGGCGAATTTTTCTTCGATGCCTTTGGCCTGCATGCGGGAGAGCATGCGTTCTCGATGTTTGTCGATGCGCCCTTTGCTACGCCAGGCTGCCATATCACGCCGCAACTGGTCTGCTTCGCCGGGCGTGTAGTCGGCAGCGACCACAGCGAGTTTCATGACCTGCTCCTGGAAGAGTGGAATTCCCAGGGTCTTTTCGAGCACGGGTTCGAGGCTTGGATGAGGATAGGTGATGGGCTCTTCGCCACTCCTTCTGCGCAGGTAGGGATGCACCATGTCGCCGGTGATCGGTCCGGGGCGCACGAGCCCAATTTCGATGACGAGATCGTAGAATTTATGCGGTCTGAGACGCGGTAGCATCGACATCTGTGCCCGACTCTCGATCTGAAAAACGCCGATCGTTTCGGCGCGACAAATCGTCATGTAGGTGTCTCGATCGTCGTGCGGCAACTGGGCCATGTCGAGGTCGAGGCCTCGATGCTTTTTGATGAGCGCAAAACTTCGTTGCAGATGCGAGAGAGCGCCGAGCCCGAGCAGATCGACTTTGAAGAGGCCGAGGTCCTCGACATCGTATTTATCCCACTGGATTACGGTTCGATCCTCCATCGTCGCGTTCTCGATGGGGACCAGATCATGAACCGGCTCGTGTCCCAGGATGAAACCACCCGGATGAATGGAGAGGTGCCTCGGAAATTCGAGGAGCTCTTCGGTGAGTTCGAGCAAGAGCCGGGTCGTCGGGCCGTCGAGGTCGAGGCCCGCATTCTCGAGGTCTTCGTGTCGAGGCGGCTCGCGGTGCGAAAGCATCTTGGCGACACGGTCGAGTGAAGTCTCGGGGATGCCCAGTACCTTGCCGATTTCTCGGATGGCCGAGCGAGGGCGATAGCGCACGACATTGGCTACCATCGCTGCGTGGCTGCGACCGTACCTTTCATAAACCCATTGAATGACTTCTTCGCGGCGCTCGTGCGAAATATCGAGGTCGATATCCGGTGGTTCGGCGCGCTCGACCGAGATGAACCGCTCGAAGAGCAATTTCATGTGGATGGGATCTACGGC
>CAYFTY010000369.1:0-5091 GCA_964346045.1 uncultured Bradymonadales bacterium
GGCTGCACTGGGGGTGAATGCTTCACTCTTCGCGATGACGTTCGTGGTCTTCAATTTTCTTGCCTACGGGACCACGCCGCGGGTCGGAAACGCCGTGGGTTCGGGCGACGTTCCTCAAGCGGGCCGGGTCATCGTCCAGGCCTTCACGATTGCCCTCTTTGCCGGAGCCGTCGCGCTGGCGGCACTTCAGATATTTGCTGATCCGGTCCTGGCGGCGATGGGGGCGACAGGTGAGCTGCGCGAGCCGGCGCTCGACTACCTGCGAATCCGGGCCTTCGCCGGGCCGGCGGTGCTCTTCATCACCGCAGGGCGCGGCGCGTTCCGGGGTTTCCAGGATACGCGAACGCCACTCTACATCATCATCGTGATGAATCTGGTGAACCTGGTCCTCGACCCGATTTTGATCTTCGTGGTCGGGTGGGGTCTAAAAGGCGCGGCCGCTGCCACGCTGATTGCGCAGTGGACCGGCGCGTTGATCTTCGTCGCGCTCGTCTTTGGTAAGAATCGAGCGCAGATGGGCGTCGAATTCGCCTGGCCTCGACCGACCGAGATGGTGCCTTTTCTGAAGATCGGCTGGCAGCTTTTGATGCGCACCGGAGCACTCGTTGGAACCATGACGCTCGCAACGGCCGTCGCTGCTCGCGTCTCGGTGACCGCGGTCGCCGCCCATCAGGTCGCCAACCAACTCTGGGCTTTCATGGCGTTGATCGTCGACGCGCTCGCGGTGGCAGGTCAGGCCCTCGTATCGAAACATCTCGGGCGTAGAGAGGTCGAAGAAGCACGCGCAGTTGCCAATCGGCTGCTGCTGCTCGGGCTTGCAGTCGGGCTCGGATTAGCCGCCGTCTTCTGGCTCGCGAGGCCCCATCTACCGGGCGTGTTTTCGGACGATCCCGAGACGGTCGAGATGGTCTTGCAGATCTTCATATTCGTGGCCGTATTGCAGCCGCTCAACGGCCTCGTTTTTGTCTGGGATGGCATCTTCATGGGCACCGAGGACTTTCGTTTTCTCGCGGTTGCGATGTTGCTCTCGGCGGGTGTGGCTGCGACTGTCCTCTTGCTGGTCGTCCCCATGGGCTGGGGCCTCGAAGGCGTCTGGTGGGGTATCACTACACTGATGCTCGTTCGCGTCGTGACGCTCGGTTGGCGTCATCGAAAGCCCTTTGTGTGAGCTATCCGACCGACGCCCTCTCGAGATCTGTGAATCCATGATGGCAATCCACGGACGTTCGCCCAGCTCGCACCCATGCCCGTCGAAACTCTGACTTCACGCTCGTGTCGGCTCGTCTTAGGCCACCACAGTCCTACCAGATTCAGTCGACGAATTCGGGCAGACAGCTCTCTTCGTCGTCACATCGACTCCAACGCCATTCGAAGCTGTTGTGCTCCCACTCCTCGCCTTCAACCCGGATCACGGCGGGTGCGTATCGTTCACCGCTGAATTCGAATTCGAGCATGCGGGATTGGTCGTCGCTGCATTCTCCCTGGATATAAATCTCGTCGGCACTCAAAGCACTCCATCGCTCGCCAAAAAAGCAGGTTGGCCCCCACTCGGCACAGTATTCGTACTCGCGTTGCTCGCACGTGCCATCGGGCTCGCAAGACTCACGGGTCTCAATTTCTCGTTTTTCGCATCTTGCGACGAACCCAACCTCAGGCGGCTCGTCGATACCTCCTCCGAGAAACTCAGAGCGAACTTCGACGAGCGTGCCGTCAGGTCGGAAGTCGTAGATGGTGGCTTCGTAGAGAGCATGACTGGGTTGGTCGATGAGCCAGAGCCCTGCCCAGGCATCTGTGGCATCGCTGACATCTGGCGCAGTCGGGTCGTCGGGCAGATCTGGCGCCTCAGGAAAAGGCTGCTCGTCTGCGGAAGCCGAGTCTTCGAGCGACCAGCCCGAGTTGGTTTGGTCCGGGCCACATCCGGACAGAACAAAGAGAGCTACCAGGGGCGCGATCAGTCTCATCATCAGAATCCTCGATGCATATTCAGTATGTCTTCAGTATGTCGAGTCTCTAGAGGTTTGGCCCGCATTTCAAGCGGATTGTCGGGGTCGTTCGTGACAGCAGACGGGAGTGTTGACTCGCCAATCGTCCTTTTGTCTGACACCCAGCGAGCATCCTGGTCCTTCCTTTCGAGCTGTTTCCATGTCGTTTCGAATTCTGACTGCCTTTATCTTCTCGTGGTTCGTCGAGGGCATGGAAACCACATGGTCGAGCCCGGCGACACGTTCGAGAAGCACCGCTTCGCTCTGATGCTGGTCGAGCAGGTTCGCCCTGAGCAAGTACCAGGCGATTCAGAAGAGAAGTCCTCCCGAATCGTTGCAGACTTGAGGCGGAATCTCGGTGCAGACACGCACCGTGCAGGTGTCGTCGCCGTCGGGGCACTGGTCACATCCGGGAGCATTTGGCGTCGTCTGGCAGCTCTGGATGCCGCAGATGGCACCCTCGACACAGGCGATCGCCCCACCCCCGGGCCCCTGGCAAGATTCTCCGATACCGCGAGTTGCGATGCAGACCCCGGGCTCGGTGACGCCGTTGGGATACACACATGAAAGGCCGTCGGCGCAGCCGCTTTCAATCGATGCGACACATTCTTCGCCTTCGGCTCCCGGGGGCTGACAGGTGCCCATGCCGCTGCTGGCATCAAAGCCACAGACGAAACCTTCGGCGCAGGTCTGTATGCACGTCTCACCATCGCCGGGCGGCGGGGCGCAGCTACCTTCGGTACAGGTGCGCGACTCGCATTGCAGAGGCAGAATGCAGCTTTCACCGACGGCGAGGGGCTCGGCACAGATCGGCGAGCCCGAGCTCGTGTCGCAGACCAGCCCCTCGGCACATCGAACGTTCAGCGGGCACGGCTCACCCACAGTAGGCAGGGCTTTGCAGATGCCGTCGTCAGCATCGCAGACGAGCCCGTCTGCGCAGTTGCCGAAAAACTCGGCTTCGACATCCCGACAGACTTCACCCTCGGCAATATCAAAGCCGGTGTTTGCGCAGGGTTTTTGGCAGGTGCCCAGACATACCAATCCCTGCTGACAGTCTGAGAGTGAACCACCGCCCTCGCATTCCTCGCCTTCGGCTCGGGTGCCATGCCAGATCAGGCAAGTCTCGCCGCTGCAAAACGGAATGGCGTTGGTGTCGGGTAGCGCACACCCCCGATCGGCCATGGCGTTGATACGCTTTGCGAGACAGTCTCCATCGTAAGTGAGACCGAGTTCTCGCGCCCGATCTTCGCGCGCCTGCCACGAGAACTCCAGTCCGGTTTCGCAACCTGCGAGCGAGACACCGACGATATCTCCGCAATCGCAAGCACGATAGGCATTGCAGATGGCTTCGGCCGAGGTCTCTGCCGCGTCGCCCTCGCTGACTGGCCCATCGGCCCGGGCGAATTCGTCGTCGTCTCCACAACCGAGGGTCAAAAACATCGAAAAAACGAGCAGCGATAAAGCAAAGAAACGCATGTGTTCTCCGTCTGAGATTTCAATGACTATCCTTCAGACGGCGGTCGTCCGTCACCTATTCATTTTCTTTCTCTTTGCGCGTATGCCTGGCATCGCGGGTGTCGACGACCTCGCTCTCACCGGTTCGCAGTAGAGCAACTCCGTCAAAGCGGTCACGGCCCTGCATTGCGCTCTCTGGAAACACCTCGATGACGCAAGCATGTTTTGGGTCCGATCGACCGGCCTCGACTCTTTCGAGTTCGGCACGCGGGATCGGGCGGCAGCCTTTGAAGGCTTCATCGTCTCTACCGCCAGAAGTTTACAACATCCTGGGCTCTTTCTCGCTCTTTGAGGACTTCGATGCCGTGCCTGCTCAATCCGAGCACCGTCGGTAGCCCGCGGCTGCAGTGGCGAGACCAGGTCGCGAGTGTGTAGGCTCCGGCATCACGGACTACGACGATATCGCCCTCGCGGACTTCGGCGAGTTGGCGGTCGCGAGCGAGGATGTCCCCGCCAAAACAGAGGGGTCCGACGAGGGTGATGGGTCGTGTCGATGGTTCTTTGAGAGCACCCTCGGCGTTCAAGACCAGGAAGTCGTGATACCAGTCATCCGGGGCATAAACCGGCCGCATGAAAGCATCAGCGCCCAGATGGACCACCGCCATCGTCGTGTCGCCTTCGTGCTTGACGTATTCAACGCGGGTGATGGCCCAGCCGCAGGTGGCGTGGATCGACCGGCCAAACTCAGTGACGAGATAGGTGTCGTCGCGAAAGGCGCCCGGAACTTCGGCCCGCAGCCGTGCGACGTATTCGTCGAGCTCGGGCGGGTCTTGGTCGTCTCGATATCGGGCGGGCAGTCCTCCTCCGATGTCGATGTGTGTGATGGCCGTATCGCGCGATTCTTCGGCCTGGTCGCGAAACGCAATTACATCGACCACCGCATCGACGAGCTGATCGAGGTTGCAGCCCTGCGAACCCACATGCACGTGCAGACTATCCAGCCAGGGATACGCGCCGAATACCTCGAGCAGGCGTTCTCGATGCGGTGCGAGCGGCACTCCGAACTTCGAGACGTTCCCGGCGACCGAGGTCATCGAGATCGTGCCGTGTCCGACCTGCGGATTGACACGGATACCCACATGACCATGGGGTAGTCCTGTGTTTTCAATGAGCTCTCGTACGCGCTCGAATTCATCGAAGTTATCGAGATTCAGATGCAGCCGATGCTCGAGTGCGAACGCGAGTTCTTCGCGGGTCTTGGCCGGCGAATCGAAGACGATTTTCTCGGGGTCGCATCCGGCTGCCAGGCTCAGATGCACTTCTTCAATCGATGCACATTCGAGGCCTGCGCCGGCCTCGACGAGTCGTTCGAGAATCGCGACGACCGGGTTGGCTTTGACAGCGATTGCGTGCAGCGCCCGCTTACCAAAGGCCTCGTGCAGCGCTTTGACCCGCTCGTCCATGCGGGCAATATCGTGGACGAAGAGGGCATCTTCGTTGTCCAGATATCCGCCCTCGATGATGGCAGCCGCATCTTGCGAAATCGATTGAGGATCGAGTCGGTCGGTCCAGGTACTCATGATCAACCTCGGTCGATGAAGTGGGTGATGATGAGCTCGACTTTCTCGCGCAAGATATCGATCTGCGATCGCAG
>CAYFTY010000370.1:0-5075 GCA_964346045.1 uncultured Bradymonadales bacterium
CCTCAAATTGATCGACGCCGATGCCCGCAACCAATTGCAGGCCTTCATCGACGAACACGGTGTATGGGCGAGTAAAATCACATATATCACCGGGTTTTACGCGTGGGCTTTGATGCGTCTCGAACGCTGGGAAGACGCCATCGATGCGTGGGAAGACATGTATCGATACGGAAACCCGCTGGTCGAAGGAAAGGCGCGTTACTGGCGTGCCGTCGCCCTGCACAAGCTCGGCCGTGACGACGAGGCGATCAAGGGCATCGATCGGCTGCGCGAACGGTGGCCGATCACGTATTACAGCATGCTCGGCGAGCAGTTGCGCGCAAAGATTCAAGGCAAGGATCCGCGCGCATCGAACGTCTGGTGGCCCGAAGGCGGCGGCAAACTCGACGATAGTCCACGTATCGACATCGTCGAGTTCGATTATGGCGGGCTTCCGCGCTCGCTCGAGCAAGACTGGCAGAGGGTGCTTTCCCTTGCGCTCATCGGCGAAAGGCACATGGCGCGTGAGGCGCTCGACGATATCTACGACGACCTCGAGCGACGGGTGAAGCGAGACCAGCACCACGCGTGGATGCATGCGGTCGGTCGGCTCGTCGGGGACTACAACCCCATGTATGCCGAGATCGCCGGGCGGCAGGGAATTTCGGGGCGTCCGGGCATGATCGAGTCCGATACGCTCGAAGCCGCGATGTATTATCCGCGCGCCTATAAAGAGATCGTCGACGAGGTCGCCGAAGAGTTTGATCTCTATCCCGGTTATATCTGGGCGATCATGCGCCAGGAAAGTCGCTACAAGCCCGGCGCGGTCTCTTACACGGACGCCGTGGGTGCGTTGCAGATGATTCCCAAGACAGCACGAAACGTAGCGCGCGACCTGGGCACCGTGTACAACGTCGCGACCTTTTTCAGGCCTGAGGTGGGTTTTCGCTTCAGTGGCTTCTACATGCGCAAGCTGCTCGATGTCTTCGACGGGCTCTGGATCCCGGCGGCGGCCGCCTACAATACCGGACCCGTCGTCGCCACATGGTTCGAGAAAAATCCCGACCTCGAATTCGCCTGGCTCATCGAAGAATTCGAATATAATGAGGGCAGGGCGTATTGCCGCAAAATCGCCGAGCATATGCTGCGCTATCTCTATCTCTACG
This sequence comes from uncultured Bradymonadales bacterium, assembly GCA_964346045.1. Lineage (GTDB taxonomy): Bacteria > Myxococcota_A > Bradymonadia > Bradymonadales > Bradymonadaceae > CAYFTY01. Next base: position 1,146 of record CAYFTY010000370.1, read on the forward strand.
AAAGTGATGAGAAAGTACGAGCTCAGATCCTCGATGAAATGTTCCCGCTGAGTCGCGATATCACGATTCCCGATGACGTCGGTTATTGATGCTGCGTCTTACTACCGTCGTCTTGCTCCTGGGGCTGGCGCTACCGGCTCATGGCGAGACACCACCGAATCCCGAATGCGGCAGCATCCGGGCGATGGGGTCTGGACTTGCGATTGCGCTCTATCGTTTTGCGCGCATCGGCTATGCGGTCGCGACATCTCTCGTACCCGAGGGCGGTCTGCGCGTCGACGACGAGGGGCAGGCCTATCTGACGGCGAGCTGGCCGCTCGAGATTCCCTTCGGCCCGGCATCGGGTTCCGAACGAATCGACTTTGGCACATGCGCAGCTCCTCTGGTGGAGCGGTATCCCATCAGCAGAATCGTGCTCGAACCCATCATCAGCAAAACCCATCGCGATGGCGTCGACATCGGCTTTGAAACTCGGGCTGGCTATCGATTCATGTGGCATGCGTCGGAGAGTTCGTGGGGGGTCGGGGTGGGCATGGGTTCGACGCTGGATTGGCAGAACGACACACGCGCTTCGGCATCGCCCGAACTTCGCCTGCAATACGGGGAGTGCTGTACGCCTTCGTATCTGACGATTACATTCCGATACGACCGGTATTTGGCGGGCGACGGTCGCAGCGTCATCGGGGGGCTTGCAGGCTGGACTTTCTGGTAGGACGCGATGAGAACCTCGACCGACGGTACACGGCCGTGACACAACACACCTCCCGATCATCGAGCGAATCCCGGCTCGCGCGATACGTCTGATCGGGCCGAGCGGCTCGAGGAAGCGCTCTTCGAGATGGATGCTGTCGACGACCTCGCCGAGTTGAGTGCGAGCGAGGCCGTCGTGAACGACATCAGCGCTTCTTGATGAGGTTTTTGCGCTTCTCTTCGAGCTTGGACTCGACGTCCATGCCGTAGTTGTAATCGTAGAACGCGCCTTCCCAGTAGCCGTACATGGGGTTGGGCAGCATGAACCAGCTCTTGCCCCAGCGGTCTTGATAGGGGGCGACTTTGCTGGCGCGCGAGCCCGGGTTTCCTTTGGCGTCCCCAATGAAATCGCCCAGATTGTCACCGAAAAGCATGATCACACGATAGCCCGCGGTGATCACTTCGCGCCGGGTCGTCTTATCTGAAGTCCAGTTGGGCTGCTCATTCTTGGTCAGAAGGATGTCCTCCCCCTGCTTCTCTTTCATCGGAAAGCCAAGTTTACGAAGGTTCGCGCGGGTTCCCGACTCGACCTCGACGTCGCGATTGGTGACGTAGAAGATCTTGACGCCTTTGGCCGATGCCGTCGTCAGAAAATCGACGGCGCCGGGCACGGCGTCGGCATTCCCCTCGCTCGCCCAGGCATTCCACGATTTGGAGTTGAAATGCTCGTCATCCTCGAGGAGCCGTGCCTGATACGGAGAATTGTCGAGGACCGTCTCATCGACATCGAGAATGATGGCGGGCGGCTTCCGAGAGAAATCACCGCGCTGTTCGACAGCGGCTGTCCACGTGGTGTCCTGAATGGCTTCATCGAGAAGGGCTTCTGCCGTTTGATAGGTCTGGATGGCAGCCGCGTCGTATTCCGCCGAAGACTGCACCCAGAGCGTGGCGTGCAGGTTGATCTCCGCAGAATTTGGAGTCACCGGTTCAGGCTCTCGGGTCTCTTCCTGGGGAGCTTCGGTCGCTTCTTCGGCGACCTTCTGGCTTTGTTCGTCGTTGGTGCTTCGGTCGACGAGGTTCTGCGTGCGTTGCGGATTGGTGCCACAGGCGCTGAGTAGACCAGAAACGATCAAGAGAATGAGCAAATTGCGCATCAGGAACTCCGGGTGGTCATATCGAAAGCAGCTTCTTATACCCACGAACGTGGATTCTTCAAAACATCGATCATCTGCCCTTCGGGCGTGTCGGGGTCGGGCTGATGGTTGTATTCCCAGCGCGCAGTGAGCGGTAACGACATCAAGATCGATTCGATTCGTCCTGCGGTGCGCAATCCGAATTTCGTCCCTCGATCATAGACGAGGTTGAATTCGACGTATCGTCCTCGCCGAATCTGCTGCCAGTCTTTGTGCGCCTGCGTGAATTCGTCGTCGATGTGCTTCTCGACGATGGGAATATAGCCGTCGACAAATGAGTGGGCGCAATCCGAGACGAATTGAAATCCCTCTTCGTGGCCGAGTTCGTGTAGATTGTCGAAGAAAATTCCCCCGACGCCGCGGCATTCACCGCGATGTTTGATGTAGAAATACTCGTCGCACCAGCGCTTGAATCGGTCGTAATAGTCGGGGTGGTGGTCGTCACAGACATCTTTGAGCGTCTTGTGGAAATGGCGCGCGTCGTCTTCGTCGAGGTAGGTCGGAGTGAGATCGGCTCCGCCTCCGTACCACCACGAACCTGCCTCGCTGCCGTCTCCGCGTTCGAAATAGCGGTAGTTGGCGTGAGCGGTCGGAGCAAAGGGATTGTGGGGGTGGATCACCAGGCTCACGCCCGTCGCAAAAAACGACAGGTCTTCGATGTTCTGGCCGCCGCCCATCTCTCTCGCCGCCTCGGGCGAAAGTTCGCCGTACACCACCGAGACATTGACGCCTGCCTTTTCGAAGACGTTGCCGTCCTGAATCACTCGTGAGCGACCTCCGCCGCCGCCGTCTCGCTCCCAGTTGTCTGCACGAAAGTCCGTGCCGTCGAGTGCTGCGACGGCGTCGCAGATTTCATCCTGGACCTCGTGCACCATGTCGACCATGCGTTCGCGGAATGCTTCGCCCATTTCTTCTCCTTTTTCGAGACGAGGGCGTTCTATCGCAGAGTGAGCTCAGACAAAAGTCCACCTTGCTCGATGCCAGCGGGCGCCTATGTTGAATGCGAGCCAACGAGGAGCCCGTGGATCCAGTCACGATCGTCATCATCATCACGCTGAGTGTCCTCGCCTCGGGCGGAGGCGCAGGGTACGCCGTGCGTCGCCGTGCGCGGCGCAAAAAACAACGGCTATTGATGCGCGATGCCATTCGCTCGCGTCGTACCATTGACGGCGAGCTCGATGTCTCACTCTTCGATGTCTTCTGGGACCTCGGCTGCAGTGATTTTGCGCTCGAAGTGATGGCAGGTCAGAGGCTCTTGATGGACAATATTCAAGAGCTTCCTATGGCCCTCGAGGCTCTGCGCGACAGCATCGAAGAGCACGGCACCTACGCGGCTTTCATACGTGAGAATCTCGAGGCCATTCAGGAATTTTATCGAGGTCATCGGCGCACCGGCAATCGGCGCGCGTTGCCAGCGCTCACGGCGAAGCCGAGCAAGACATTGCCATTGCCGGCGGTCGGTAAAGAGTCGCCTAATCATTCATCGACGCAATCCCTTTCGGTGCCCTACACGGGCCGCTATGCACCGGTTCAGCGCATCGATGATCCTGCTCTGGGCAATCTGCGATCGCTCGATGCGATCGTTCTTCATACCGGAGAGTCGAAGTCGCTCGAAATCGACCTCGACGAGGTCACGAGGCTCGAGCCGCTTCGCATGCTCAAGGGGATATTTTCGGGCTCTTCGGTCGAGATCGAACGCTGGTGGGAGATGCGTGATCTGCGGGTCTTGCGTGACGAACTCGATGCCTATCTTCGCCAGCTTTACCAGCATTACGCGACGACAGCTCGGTCGAGGGCGAATTTCTACCAGCATCTTTTCGATACGTCCGAGCGGTGGGATATCGAAGCAAGGCGCATCGATGCGTTATTAGACGAGAGGCCATTCTCAGGTCGTTCGTGGGAACTCTGCGCAACGGCTATGCTCGAAGAGGCGCGGGCTGTGTCTCGGCAGTTGTCCTATCGGTCGAAAGCGAATGTCGATCAAACGATCGAACTCATTCATTCGCATGCGCGACGCGGCGATATCGCAATGGCGGGTTATCTCGTC
>CAYFTY010000371.1:0-5069 GCA_964346045.1 uncultured Bradymonadales bacterium
GGTAGGTTGCGCGGGTTCACAGAACGTCCATCCAGCGGCCCGGCTCAGAAACACGGCCGCGTGCGAGCGCTTGAGCGGATTGTCAGGGCAGAATTCGCGCTCGCCGCAACCGTTGGTGATACCTGCGGCGGCGAACGCTTCGATCTCGGCATAAAAAGGGTGGGTCCTGGGCACGTCGTCAAAGCTGGGCGACTCGGGTGGATCGAGAGATAATCTGGCCGCTCGCGCTACCGAGTATGCGAACTCGCCTCGGCTCATCACGCAACGCGGGCAGGCAAGCGGCTTTTCATCCTGGCCGCAGGTGTTCAGCGCATCCATCTCGAAGAGTACGCGTGCTGCATCATAGCCGAGCCATTCGGATTGAAAGTCGGCAAAGACCGAATCGTCGGTGCCGTCGATCGCCCGGGCCGCGCAGCCTCCGGGCACCATGCAGGACCCAGGGCTCTGAGGCATGCCCGAATTCGACCCCGCGTAGACTCCCCAGTGGTTTCCAACGGCCCGTACCGAGCCTGTCGGATGCAGATAGCCATCGGCCTCGGTCCAGAGTGTCGTCGAACCGCCACCATCGATATTGAAGGCCTGCCATGCGCCGACGGCAAACATGATATCGGCCAGTGTCTTACCCAGCACCGCCGAGGTCGTGTTGACGAAGATCAGTGTCTGACGGTCCTCGGTGATTCCCATTGCACTTCGCAGGTGGCGAGCTCGCATATCACCCCGGTCTCGGAAGCAGTCAGCCCCGCCAGCGGGGTCGGGGCACGTTCGAGCCTTGCCCTCGATCACCAGCTCGGGGAAGCCGCTCACCAAAGCGAGCGTGCCGGGCGGTGGCTCGGGCGCCACGCGATTGGGCGTCCATCCGTCGTCGACCGTGAATCCGGCTGCACGGTATTCTTCTGCGTTTTTCTTGGTGTTCTCGGTGTGTGTGAAGTCAACCCACCCTTCTCCCAGGGCGATGAAGCCATGTTTCTGATGATACCAGTCTCCCGAGTTGTCGAGCCCTGTCTGGCTCGATGGCCAACGAATCCCGCCGCCTACAGCGTCACCGTAGACGATCGGCGGAGTCGTATACTCGAAAAAGTCGCCATTCACCGCGACCTGCACTCCCGCCGAACTCGCCCATGACCCGGTGCGCTGGCGGCTTGTTGCCGGAGCCGTCGCATCGACGTGAACGTAGTCTGCGCAGAGGTCTACAAAGGTTGCCCAGAAATACCGTTCAGGGCTGTCAGAGTGGCCTCGTTTGATCTCGACGCCAGGGTAGGGCGTTCGCGAACTATCCCATGTGATGTTGAGCGCGCTCGCCGAGCCTGCGAATAAGAAAAACGAAGCGAATATCGCCGCCTGAACTATCTTCATATCCATCCCTTCAAGGTGATTTCACTATAGCAGGTCGCACAGATATGTCGCGTTCAGCGGCGCCCGACTAAGGATTATTAAGGATTCTTCGATGGGGTATTCGCCTCGCGATTCATGCTCAGCGGAAACCAGTGGTCTGTGTCACTGATCTTGACCGTTTCGCGTCGTCGCTGACTCCACGATCTCTGCGTCGACACTCCTCCGCGATGCTCCTGCATCGCGTCGTCTCGCCTCCTTGACATCGCGGCTCAGCAACGCCGCGAACTCATGTGGCGAGGCGAGGGCCAACGAGGACAAGGAGACGACCGGTGACCTCAGGTTGCGGTCGAGTGCGCTCCCCGGCTATGAAAAAAGCAAGCCAAGGAGTGTTTATGACTGAGAGCTTGTCTGCTGTCGATGCTGCGTGGTTTCGTCTCGATGAGGCCGAAAACACAGCGGATATTGTCGCCCTGATTACCTTCAGAGAAGAGCTCGACGTCGAGAGACTTCAGCGAATCGTCCAAAAGAGTTTTCGACGCTTTCCTCAATTCCGTCAGCGTATTGTAGCGGGTGCAGCCGGGCGGCTTCACTGGGAGGACGTGCCGGATTTCAAGATCGCCGACCATATCCAGCACACACGATTGGAGCACGGTACCCGCGAAGAGCTCCAGACCTTTGTGAGTGGTGTTTTGACGCGAGATCTTCGACGAGATGCACCTCTCTGGGAAATGCATGCGGTCGATAACGTCGAAGGCGGGGGTGCCCTCGTCGTCAAGGTTCATCACTGCCTCGGTGATGGCTTTGCGCTCGTGGGAGTCCTACTCGACCTGTCCGATGAGCGTCCCGACGATGCCTTTGACGAGAAATTCGAGCGTTCGAAAGTGGGCTTCCGTTCGAAACTCTGGGACACCCTCTACGAAGCCGTGCAACATCCCGAGGAAATCGTCGAAGCGGCACGCACTTCAGGAAACGTCGCGCAGGCACTCGGTGAGTTGATGATGCTCTCTTTCGATTCGGACTCGTCGCTCAGGTCGAAACTCACCGGGATCCGCAAGGCGGCATGGTCGCACGGAATCGATCTCAATCGCTTCAAGGCGGTTGCTCGGGCCACAGATGGAACGGTCAATGATGTTTTGCTCACCGCTCTCGCGGGGGCGCTTCGAACCTGGATGGCTCAGGCGGGCGACGAGGTGAACACGCAGGCGATCCGAGCTCTAGTGCCCGTGAATCTCAGACCGATCGAAGAGATGGGCAAAGAACTCGGCAATAAATTCGGACTGGTCTTCCTCGACATGCCCGTCTCGGCAATGACTCGTACCTCTCGACTGGCCGCTGTGCGCGAATCGATGCAGGCGCTCAAAGAGAGCCCCCAGGCAGTCGTATCCTTTGGCATCCTTGCAGCACTCGGGCTGGGACCCGAGATGATCGAGCACCTCGCAGGCGACATCTTTACCCGAAAAGGCTCACTGGTCGTCACGAACTTGCCGGGTCCTCGAGAGCGCATCCATCTCGCGGGCAAAGAGGTCGATCATCTGATGTTCTGGGTGCCGCACCCCGCGCTTCTCGGTCTGGGAGTCAGCCTTTTGAGCTACGCCGGTGAAGTTCGAATCGGCGTGCGCGCAGATACGGCGGTGACGACGCGGCCTGCTGGATTGGTCGAGGCTTTCGAAGAAGAGCTCGAGGCGATGGAGAACGAATTTCTGGGCGGTCAGACATGAGATGTCTGATCTTCATGCTCGCCTTTTTATGCAGCGGGCTCGCACATGCGCAGACGCGAACGGTCGTGGTCGATGAGGCAAAGGTCCGGACGTGGGCCGAACAAAATCAATCGGCACTGCGTTTTCCGAGTCTTGCACTGGGCATCGTCGACCCAAGTGGCCCCGCGTTGAGGTCGTGCTCGGCGCCGAGCCCCGGCAACCCTTTCTGCTCGGCTCTCTCTCCAAGAGCGTGACCGCGCTCGGTGTGATGCTGCCGGCTGCGTCACCGCCATGCGGGGTTTGCTCGCCATGCTCGATGTGGTCGAGCCGCGTGGCGCGAGTAACGCCGAGTTCGTCATTCGACTGATTGTGGGAGCACTGGGGTTGGTCTTCGTCATCGCCTTGTTGTGGCGATGTCTCGGATGGATACGTCGTGGACTGCCCATGCGGGTGATGCCGTCGAAGCGAGCGTCGTGGATGATCGTCTTGCTGGCGCTGGCGCGTTCATCTATCTGCGCGTCGGCGCAAAGGCATCGCTGATTGCGATCGCTTTGACTCAGCCGGATCTTCTTTTCGCCTTGCTCATATTCGGCCCTGGCATGCTGCTCTGGACTTTTACGGGCACAGCCCTTTCCAGCCAAGTCTACTACGCATCGGATGGCGACGAATAGTGTCGCTTCGGGACTGAGGACGCGTTTCTCATAGATAACGTGTTTAGTGGGGATCCTACGTTTAGTATTTTTAAAAGTCATTATGTCTCAATGACTCAGTCTGTGATTTCTGTGCATTTTTTGCCGAATGGCTGCATCCCATTGTCGGGAGGTATAACTTTATGAGGTTTCGGGATGCATGAGAACCCGATGGTCACAACCGATGACGTGGGGGATGAAACAGGATTTTGGATGGCAGCTCTGGGAGCGTTTTGCTTTGCGAGCTCCATCGTCTGGTTCGTTCTTCGTGAGCCGGCGACCGCCCAGGACCCATTTGTCGGGGCGGAAGGACTCCTCTTTGGAGGGCTCGCCCTGATGTCCATTGGATTGCTCGAACGTCGGCGTGCACGCCGAAGCCAAAAAAACTCACAGGAGGAGGCATAGATGGAAACGCTAACAATTGGGCAGTTTAATACTGTCTACAACTTTTTATCGCTCGTGATTGCGTCGATGGGCGCAGCGTTTGTCTTTTTGATGGGCGCACGATCGAAGGTAGCACCGCAGTATCGGAGTGCACTTTTGGTCTCGAGCGTGGTCGTTGCCGTTGCGGCCTATCACTACTGGAGAATTTTCCAGTCGTGGGAAGCAGCCTACGTGCTGCAAGACGGGGTATACGCAGTAACCGGAGTACCGTTCAATGACGCGTATCGATACGCCGATTGGCTGCTCACGGTGCCGCTCTTGATGGTCGAGGTTGTTGCTGTGCTCGGCTTGACGCGTGCGAAGTCTCGCTCGCTCTTTGCTAAGTTGACCATTGCAGCGACCCTGATGATCGCAACTGGATATCCGGGTGAGATCGCGACGGATAATACGACGCGTCTGATCTGGGGTACCATTTCGACGATTCCGTTCCTTTACATCCTCTACGTTCTGTGGGGTGAGCTTTCAAAAGCCACCGCCGACGAGCCGGAAGATGTGCAGATTCTGATGCGCAACACCAAGCTGGTTCTGCTGGCGACGTGGGGCGTCTATCCGATCGCATATCTCTTCCCGGTGTTTGGCATCTCCGGTGCTGGAGCACTGATTGGATTGCAGGTTGGATACTCGATTGCGGACATCACCGCGAAGGCCGGTTTCGGTCTGATGATTTACGCGATTGCCCGCGCAAAGACTCGACACGATGTCGAAGCCGGGCGCATCGAGGGCGAAGAAGCCAACAAGCTCAGGTTGGCAAGCTAAACCTACTCGAGAGAGCGATAAGGCCGACCGATTCTTCGGTCGGCCTTTTTTTATGCGTTCCTCCGTAGGGTGATCTGGCATCTAATAGTGGGAGATCTATGAAATACTTCGAAGTGCACATACTCTATCTCGCGATCCCCACGGTTTTCGC
>CAYFTY010000372.1:0-5066 GCA_964346045.1 uncultured Bradymonadales bacterium
CGCAGGATTGAGGTCGCCGCGCACTCGGATGGGGTATTTTCCAGCTTTGATCCCGAGCTCTTCGATGGCTTTGTTGCGCCATTCGGCCGGAATCAACTTGAGTGGATCTTCATTCATCGGGTCGGGCAAAGACTCCTGTCCGCCGGTCAGATGCTGAAGATTCTCGGGAAGCTCCCACGAGAACGTGTAGAGACGCCCCTCGTCAGTGCGACTGTATTCTTGAAGACCATTCTTCAGGAGCCGGACGATGGTCGATTTCGAGCTGCCGACCGGACCGTGAAGAAGCACGATTCGCTTCTCGGTCCCGTACTCGTTGGCGGCAGCCTTGAAGACGTTCACCAGACGCATCAGCGGGATATCGAGCCCGTAGATGGCGTCGTTTCCGCCATTCATCGGATCCGAAAAGAAGTTGTACGCAACAATCTTCTTTTTGTTGTCGATGTACTCTTCGGAACCATACGAGAGCACCATGTCGTAAAGTCGCTGATACGCGGTACGTACGACGGCTGGGTCTTCTCGAATGATGTCGAGGTAATCTTCGAATGAACCTTCCCAGTGAAGGTCCTGGTACTCTTCGATGTCGTGAAGGGCACCGAGTCTGTGAAGCAGGCTATCCGTGCTCATGAAGAATGGTCCTGAGTGTCGGAATTTGGGAGCCGAAATACGGCATGAATGTCTTTGCCCGAGCGGGGAATTGAACTCGCCCGCATCTTAATACATCTGAACATAAATGATAGAGGGATTCGAGAAGTCGATCGGCGCATCGTCATCGAGCGGTGACCGACCCGGATGCGAGAGCGAAACACGCGACCCTGCAGAAGACATTCCCGAGAGTGGTGAAATGAGTCCCGAACGTGGTGAAGCCGAGCGACTGGCGACGGTGCTGGACAAGCTCTACGAGCACTATGGACGACGCGAATTCGACGAGGCTGACGATCTTCTCGGCGTGCTCATCTCGGCGATCTTGAGTCAATCTACCAATAACGCCAACTCGCGGCGCGCCTTTGCATCGCTCATCGAACGATTCAAGGGGGATTGGCATGCGATCGCCGAGGCTGACGTCTCCGAGGTCGTCGATGCTATCCAAATCGGTGGCCTCGCCCGACAGAAGGCGCCGCGCATTCAATCGATTCTGCGTGAAATTTATCAGGAGCGAGGAGATTACGATCTTTCATACCTCGCCGACCGTTCGTCGGACGCTGCCCGCGAGAGGCTCGAAGAATTCAAGGGGGTCGGTCCAAAAACCGCAGCGTTTGCGTTGATGTATGCGGCCGGGTTCGACGTGTTTCCGATGGATACCCATATTTTTCGTATCCTCGAAAGACTCCGGTTTCTGGACGGGAGCGAAAACGATCGAGCGGCGCATCGTAGGATCGAATCCATGTTGCGTCCCGAAGAAGCCTATGCGGCTCATATGGTGCTGGTCGAACACGGCCGCAAAACCTGTCATGCTCGCAAGCCAGAATGTTCGAGGTGCACGCTTCGAAGCTTATGTAATTTCCCGACGGAGGAAAGATGATGCTGAATAAGATCGACCACATTGGAATCGCCGTCCACTCGATCGAAGACAAGCTAGAGCTCTATCGTGATGTGCTGGGCCTCGAATTTCTGGGCGAGGAAGTCGTGGAAGAGCAGGGCGTTCGAGTTGCCTTCTTTCGGCTGGGCGAATCGATGCTCGAGCTTTTGGAACCCATCGATTCTGAGGGTCCCATCGCTCGATTCCTCGAAAACCACGGGGAAGGTATCCACCATCTGGCGGCCGGCACCGACGATATCGAGGCGGCTCGAACTGCGGCAGAAGCCGGCGGCATGCGTCTTCTGAGCGACCGACCACTGGACGGGGCTCATGGGAAGTTGATTTCTTTCGTCCATCCCAAAGACACCGGCGGGGTGCTTCTCGAGTTTACGCAGAGGCGTGATTCCTAGGGTTTACGCCGGGGGGCTACCTTGGCGTTTGAAAAATCAGCGTGCTAGCTTGCCGCCGATTTACCGCGGATTTTCGTGGTCTCTGAGGCGAAAGCTCAATGAATATTAAATTGTTGTGGACTCGTGCACTCGCCGCTGGCTTCGCGCTGGCACTCTTCATGGTTCCTGGCATCGTTACGGCGCAGACTGAGGAATCTACCGAAGAAGCCCCGCAGGAGGCCGCCGATGCCTCTGAGGAGGCGGATGCTGAGGGAGCAGCGGATACCGAGGGCGAGCCTGCATCCGAGAATCCTGATGCGGATACGGACGCCGAAGGCGCCGAAGAGACGGCAAGCGGAGAGTCTGAGACCGGCGACACGGTGGACGAAACTCAAAGTGATGCCGCAGACGAAGAAGCCCCGCAGACTGCGGATGAGGCCGCCGATGAAGAGCCGGTCGAAGAATCGGCCGAGGAAGAACCTCTCGAGGATGACGGATTCGACGATTCGTTCGAGGACGAAGCCCAGGAAGGCGATTCTCCCTTTGGTGATAGCCCGATTTCAGACCTCGCGAGCGATGATTTCGAACCTCTCGAGGATATCGAAGAAGGCACGCTCGACCAGATTATCCCGGCTGACGTCTATCCCCGATTCGAATGGAACGGGGCGTTCCGCGTGCGGTCGACGGCCGCCATCAATTGGGACCTCGACTCGAGAGGGACGTCTGCCATCCTGCCGCCGCTCGGGTCGTTGAGCGCGGCGGCGAGCCCGAATCGCGACAATGAACCCATCGCCGATCCCGAAAAAGAAACCCTCTGGTCGACCAATATGCGATTGCGCCTCGAGCCTTCGGTACACATCACCGAAATGCTCGAGTTGCACGTCGAACTCGACGTGCTCGACAACGTGGTTTTCGGCTCGCTCCCCGTTGCTCGTGACGGCTCAGACCTGACTCGGGCCGAGCTCGACCAACCGCTCCTCTCGTCGACGCAGCTCTCGCCGCGCGAGGGAGCGTGGTACGAGGATGCCATTCAGTTCAACGAGGTCTATGGAGTCGCTCGTTCGATTTTCGGCGAGTTTCGTGCCGGGCGGATGGATGACCACTGGGGTCTGGGCATGTGGATGAACGACGGTGATTGCCTCGACTGCGATTGGGGCAACAATGTCGATCGACTCATGGTGCAGACCGGGGGACCGGGCCTCTTCGGGCTTTACGGAACCATCGCCATGGACTTTCCGGATGAAGGCATCACGAGCCAAAATCCGTCGCGTTTCGGAAATCAACCCTATGATGTCGCGCAAATCGATGATGCCGACCAATGGACCTTTTCGATCCGTCGTGAGCCGGTATCGCGTGAAGACGTGGAGATTCAGCGCAAGCGCCTCCTCGACGACGATGCGGTGATTACGAACGGCGGGCTTCTCTATCGTTATCGCACGCAGGACGGTCTCTTTCAGCAGAATCCGCTCGGCCTAGGAGCCGAGCCGCTCGATCCGAATTCATTGCCAGGACTCGCCTATCGCGGCATGAGCCTGCACGTATTCGACCTCTGGACGCAATTTTTGTGGGAACCTGATTTCGACACGTTGATTCGTGTGGAACTCGAGGGTCTGGTCGGATTCGGCAACATCAACAATCCGACCGATATTGCGGTCGGTGGAGCCGACGAAGACAATATTGACGCGATCAATTGCTTTGACGAAGGCACACGCGACGCCAACGCCGAGCGCTGCCTTGCAAACGACGAATCCATCACGCAGTACGCGCTCGCCGTCGAGTCTGAGTTCCGCTTCGGAGATACGGTTGCCTTCGGCTTGAACGGCGGGTTCGCATCGGGCGGAGCGACCGAAAACTGGGGAGTCGGAGCCAATGATTTCGATTTTTTCCGCTTCAACCCCGACTATCACATCGATCTCATCCTCTTTCGAAACGTCATCGGAACCGTCACCAACGCCGTGTACTACAATCCGTACGTCCAGGCTTCGTTTCTGGAGTCGGGTGATCGCAAGATTCGTCTCGATTTCGATGCGGTTCTCTCGCATGCGTGGGACAAGAATGGCACGCCCAATGGGGATAGCCCGTGGCTAGGCCTCGAGTTCGATGCAGCCCTTCGCTACATTCAGCTCGAGATGTTCCAGGCCGCATTCGAGGCCGGTATTCTCTTCCCTTTCGAGGGGCTCGACGGTCGAGAGGGTGAAACTAAACTAACCCCGCTCGATGGTTCGGTTTTCGAAACGGATACGGACGCCGGCGTAGCGTGGACCGCTCAATTCAAATTCTTCTGGAACTTCTGACCTGCGGCCCGAAGTCCTAACGACGTTGAGACGCTCAGGGCTCTTCGGTCATGGAGGCTTGGATTCGTTCGAGGTCGAAGGGCATCATTCCCCGGGACGCGAGCGTATTCGAGAGGGCGTCGCGAAAGACGCGGAACTCTCGACGCGTCAGTTCTTCCTGCACTTCTCGGTTGTAACTCTCGGCCTGAAAATAGGCATGGAGCCGCTCGCTGATCGGTGCGACCTGCGCATCGTGAAACCACTCGAAGATCTCCTCTGATTCGTCGCGTTTCTCGGCCACCATCTGCCAGCAAATGGCCCAGCTCGAAGCGGCGATGGAGCCGAAGGCCTGCGGAAGTACGTCGCGCACCAGAGCCAGGTAGAGACCCTGACTCGCCGGGTCAAAGAAGTTGAATTTCTCGCCGTAGAAAAAGGCGTTGTGGAAATAAGACGGGACCGTCGAGAGGGCATCGAGATTGAGCCGGCGACACGCTTGCCGCAGCAAGAGCAAGACCTGAACCCCGATTCCAAGGCCCGGAAAATCCTGACCGGGCAGCGGCAGTCGGTCGGGTGAAAAGCTCGCCAGCGGGTTCTGCATCTGCAGCCACTCGATCTGAAGCACGTTGATGAATTCGGTTTCGACGCGCTCGGCAAGTTCTTTCGTCGGCCGAAGGGTTCCTCTTCGAACCACCAATTCGACGAGCGGCTCGCTTTTGAGGGGAGGCTTCATGCTCCAGATGCGCATCATGTGCTCGTCGGGGTCGTCGACCTTGAGTTCCATGCGCACCTCGCGGAACCCGATCCTTTTGAAATCATCGAAGAACCCGTATTGCTCGAGTCCGTGCCTGAGCCCCTCTTCGGTGTAATAGCCCAGCCAGAGGTCGTTCT
>CAYFTY010000373.1:0-5056 GCA_964346045.1 uncultured Bradymonadales bacterium
GGGCGTGAGCGAGTTGGGTTCACAGAGCTTGAAACGGCGGGCTCGCCACCGAATTGAGTGGTTTCGTCGTAGAAAGCTGATCCGCGACGCTCGCGCTGACCGCCTGTGTGGCGCGCGCGTGGTCGCGCCGGAGGCCAGTCGCTGCAGCCCAAGCTTCGGCCGGCTGGTGTCGAAGCCGGCAACGAAATCATCGATGCTCGGGGTTGGGATGGTCGGATCGGCACCCCGCGTCCCACTGGGAGCGTTGGTTTCCATGGGCCGGGATCCCGCCCGCATCTTGGAGCATGAGCGCCATGTGCATCAGGTTCCAGGTCATAAACGTGGTATTGCGCTGGGTGAAGTCATTGCCCGGTCCGCCCGAGCCTTCATCGAGGTACGACGGTCCCGGCCCCGCCTCGCCAATCCAGCCGGCATCGGCCTGGGGCGGGATTACGTAGCCGAGGTGTTGCAGGCCGTACAAGATGCTCATCGCGCAATGTTTGACCCCATCCTCGTTGCCGGTGATGATGCAGCCTCCCACGCGCCCGTAATAGGCGTACTGGCCAGCGTCATTGAGATGGCCGGAGGCCGCGTACAGGCGCTCGATGACTCGGGTGCACACCGATGATTTCTCGCCCAACCAGATGGGTGAGCCGATGACCAGGATGTCAGAGGACATGACCTTGTCGAGGATGTCCGGCCAGTCGTCCGTCTCCTGTCCGTGCTCGGTCATGTCTGGATAGACGCCGGGGGCGATGTCGTGGTCGACCGGGCGCAGCACTTCGACCTCCACCCCGTTCTTCGCCATGATCGCCGCCGACACATCGATCAAACCACGGGTGTTCGAGACCTCGGGCGAAGGCTTGAGGGTGCAATTCAAGAACAGCGCCCGAAGATTCGAATAGTCCCAATCGTGCTGATTGCAGAGCGTTTCCTGTTTTTCGTTGAGCATGTGTATCCTTTTCGATCGGTTATGGTGATGTCGAGAGGCGCCGGCCAGGCCAGATTGTCTCCAGCCGTCGTAGCGATTCCCACCTGAATGGCACCCAGGCTGGCGCCTACGCCCAGTGCCAGCGCCAATGGACGCTCGAGTGAATTAGCCCATTTGCTTTCCGAAATCGTCATTTCATTTACTCCGGTTGCGTTGCGCTATCGCTGCTCATTGCTTGCCAGTTGCCTTGCCACGCAAGCCCGCCCGAAAAAACAGGTCCCGCCAGCATGTCGACGCCGGCGATGGGAAACTGGGCGAACGCCGACACTGCGAATGTCGAGCGCAACGTCTTCAGCGACAAGAATATCCAGTAGGCGCTGAGCTCGGCGGCGTGCAGCCGTCGTCGTTCCGTCGGCTCCCATTCGAGGGGTTGGACGCGACGTTTCGCTTCGGAAGCCACGATCGAACGCCATCCGGCGCTCAACCAAAGGGTGGAAAAGGGGGCCACGCTAACCTGGCCGTGCAATTCGAGCTCGTCGCCGGGGTCGACCTCGAGAGTGATGGCGCCCACGTCGCTTTTCACCGGGGTCCTCACTCGGTATCGGGAGCCGACGGAGACGTTCGCGCGAGGATCGAGCACCCACGTTGCAACACCGCCAACTGCGATGTCGACCTGTCCTTCGCTGAGCGGAACGGATAACACTTCGAAGTCGGCTTTCGAAAGCGGAATTTTGACATTGACGATCGGCGCGAACTTCAATCCCCACTCGAGTGGAGTGACGAGATACGCGAACTCCGTCCACAGATCACCTACTCCCGTACGGCGCACCTCTAAGGTCTCGAGCAATAGAACCGAACGTTGAATCCCCACGAAGTAGGCTCCTACGCTGAGTCTTGGTGTAATTCCGGCGCGCAGCGAGAGGGTCGCCGCGGTCAAGCGAAACTCCCCTCCGTCCTCGTCGGTACTGATCGGAATACGGTCGCCTACACTTCGCCCACCATCGTAGTCGAGGTCTCCCTGTCGGTAGGGACCGGCAAAGCGCTGATTCGACGCCGAGGACATCACCGCTGCCTGCAGCCAGATTGTCCCCTTTCCCGCCGGGAGCGCAGTCTGAGCCCTGACGATAGATGGGGCGAGCAAAGCCACGACGACCAATGACTGGACGATCTGAATTCGTCTCAAGGTGCGGACTCCGCACGAAATGTAAGAACGCGCTCACCGGGCTGACGGTCGAACGGCTGAGCGTGGCTGTGTTCGGCGTCGTACAGGATGACAAGTGGGCGATCTTCGAACTCGTCGTTCACGACGACGCGATCGCTCACCGCGTTGAGCTCCGGGAATGGCCATGCTTTCGAACTGGCCTCGCCGTCGACCGCTAGCACGAGTTCTTTGGCATCGTACTCCTCACCAAACGACAACGTCGGTGCCACCACCCACCGTTCGTGATTTGTCTCGAAGTCACCATAGGGATATCGCTCGTAGTTTCGATCGTATCCCGTGTCTGAACTCGCAACGAGCGAGTCGGGAAACAATTCTTTCCACCTATCCCAGGTCATCTCGACCACCGGCATGATCTCAAGGCGCTGCCCGCTGTGCGGCCCCCGGATTCCGACGTTCATAAATTGATTCCAGAACGTGGGGTTTTCAGCGCCGCGCTCCCACATGGTCAGATTCGAGTTGAAGAGTTGTCCGGAAACAAAGGGGACAAAATCTCCGAAGGGCTGCTCTGTGGGGTAGACAATGCCAGAGGCCGTGAGAGGACAGAGCGTGACGCTAAATTCGGTCCCATGGATCGCGTCCGTGTGCACCTCGTGCCACCAACCAATATTGTGAGGGTAGGCTCGCGCCTCACCGTCCACAATCACACCGAGGACCCGGTCGCTGTCGGCAACGTAGTCGACCTCGTCCACTGGAATCATCTCCGCGGGCTTCGGACGATTCCAACGCCCCTGGTGGTCGAGCGCGGGGATGCCATCGGGTGGAGGACCACCGGAGCGGATGTCGTCGCAATTGACGAGACACCCGCTCCCGCTTGGTTGTGGCCCGGGCTGGTCGTTGATCTTGTCAGGCCAGATGAGACCACCCGGCCGAGTTCCCGACCAGGCGAACCACATCCCCACGAATGACGGCGCTGCCTCGAGTGCTGCGCCGCGACATCGACCCTCGAATGCCTGGCCGAGTACGTTCCATTGCGACGAGGTCTCCCGATCGACGAAGATCAGCTCGCCGACAGCGGGCTCGTACGGGTTTTCGATCGTACGGGGTCCGCAGAACTCGTCCTCGAGACCGGGCTCGAAACTCTCGCCGCCGCCATCCGCCCCGATGGTCTCGGGCGGTCGATCAAAGGTCATGTCGGAATCCGGAGCGGTACGTCCGTCTTCGCGAGACACAATCCTTTCGGTGCCACAAGCTGAAAGTACGAGAGTGGTAATCAAAACGAGCGGAAATGTGAGACGCATGGGTGACCTCCTGTCGAGTCGTTCTCTTGTAGGTCCAGCAAGTAGGCGATCTGTTACAGATGATTCTAACGGGGTAGGTCGCGTTGGCGACTCGGCAGGGTTCGAACCTATGCCGAGGCGATGCAAAACGAGACCGCCAGATTCCTCGTCCTCCGAATGCGGCTTGTGAACCATCGGCAGCGCGTGCGTTCGCGGCTCAAAAAATAAAATGAAATCGTAACGTTCTTTGAGTTCACAAGACCCACCTATGGGTCTTGCCAGGAGGAGATATGAGACATTCATCACTGACGGATCAAAAAACCGATGAGGAGTTGATCGCCCTTGTATCCGGTGGATCAGTCGAGGCATTCGAGGTTCTCGCCTCGAAGCATCACGGCCGGTTCCGGGCAATTGCCAGAAGCATCTTGAGAGACCATGATGACGCTGCGGACGTGGTCCAGAACGCGATGCTCAAGGTGTTTTTGCGAGCACATACATTCAACGGGAGTGGGTCGTTTGCAGGCTGGTCTGCTCAGATCGTGCGAAATGAAGCGTTAATGTGGATTCGGCGTAGAAAACGACGAAGTGAGTCACCGCTGGACGCCATCGAGTTGCGTCGACAACCCGATGAGTCCCTTCCATCTCCGGATCAACGACTTCAGGACGAGAGGCTTCGGGAGTCGCTGGCCCGGGCGATCTCTTACTTGGCTCCGAAGTATCGTCGTCCGTTCGAGCTCAAGATGTTCGAGGGACTGTCAGTGATCGAGGTCGCAGAAATCGTGGGGCTATCTGAGGGCGGTGCAAAGACGCGCCTTCGGCGCGCTCGCGCGAAGCTTCAGGAATCCCTGATGCGAAATGACGCTGAGGTCGTAGAGGGCATTCTGGTTGGTCGAGAGGTACAACTCGAAGCCTGAACGACCTCACGCGAAGAGGCGTTTCATGCAGCCTCTCGGCGCTGGGGGCGTGCAATGAGCGCGGCCTTGCGGGCATGGAACTCGCGTCTTAGTGTAAGCCGCCCGAGTCACCGCCGGGATCGAGGTCGAACCCATGAGTCACCAGCAACGAAGCCGCGGCGGCGAAAACATTTCGGACGAGGAGTTCGTGCGGAGGGTGCGCCAGGGAGAGGACGAGGCGTTCATGCTGCTCGTCGAGTCCTTGCACGCGTCGATGATACGCGTAGCGCTCTCATTCGTGCGCAGCCGTGGTGTTGCCGAAGAGGTGGTTCAGGAGACTTGGCTCGCGGTCACGGAAGGGCTGCACCGTTTTGAGGGACGGTCCACACTGAAGACATGGGTCTTCCAAATTCTCAAGAATCAGGCTCGGACTCGGGGAAAACGCGAGCGAAGAACCATCCCTACGTCGAGTTTCGGTGGTGACGACGCGGAGCACGAGGCAAGCGTTGATGCAGCCCGTTTCGATGAGCGAGGGATGTGGGGCGTCGCGCCCCGACCGTGGGCAAGTCAAACGCCCGAACGGCTGAGTATGAACCAGCAGGCTATCGAGTTCTTGCGAGACGCGATCGATGAGCTACCGCCGGTACAACGAGCTGTGGTGACCATGCGAGACGTCGAGGGGCTTTCTTCCAAGGAAGTGTGGGATATTCTGGAGATTCGTTCTGCGAACCAACGCGTGCTGCTTCATCGGGGGCGATCGGCTCTTCGCGCCGCACTCGAGGAATACGTGGAACTGGGCGACCACGGCTGAACC
>CAYFTY010000374.1:0-5052 GCA_964346045.1 uncultured Bradymonadales bacterium
AGCGCATTCGCGAGGCTGGTGCCCGTGAAGTGCATTATCTCTCGGGCGATCTCGCCGATCCGGCCCAGGTCGAAGAACTGGTCGCACATACCCGCCAGCACATCGGGAGCATCGACGCCGTCATCCACGGAGCAGGGGTCGAGATTTCGAAACCGCTCCGCGACAAAGGGCTCGAAGAATTCGAGCTCGTCTTCCACTCGAAGGCACTTGGCGGACTGCACCTCTGGGAAGCTGTCAAAAACGACCGACCATCGGTCTTCGCGACCTTCTCGAGTGTCGCGGGAAGATTTGGGAATGCCGCCCAGACCGACTACAGCGCGGCCAATGAGGTGCTCAATAAGCTCGTCGCTCATATCAACGCGTCGAAGCTCGACACCCGCGGCATCTCGATCGATTGGACGGCATGGGATGATGTCGGGATGGCCGTCGAAGGTTCGATGAAGACCATCCTCGAGGCACGTGGAGTCGAGATGCTGCCGGTGGATATCGGCGCGCCGATTCTCGGTGACCTTCTCGAATCTGGCTTCTTTGGTGAAGCCCTCGTAGCCGGCAAACTCGGCGACTTCAGCCGGGAAGAGCCGATCGAGCGCATGGCCGAAACGCCTCTGGGAGCGCTCGGTGGACGCATGATCGAGCGCGACGAGCACAAAGTCGTGCTGCAGCGCGAATTCAATCTCGAAGGCGACCGCTTCCTCGCAGACCACGTCTACGAGGGAACTGCCCTGGTACCCGGTGTGATGGGGTACGAGTTCATGACGGCGGCAGCGACCGCCCTTCTGGGCGAGAGACCGGACACCCTGGTGGATGTGAGCTTTGAACGGGCTCTGAAGCTCCATCACGACGAGCCGGTCGTCGCGCGTGCGATTGCCGAACGAGTCTCAAACAGAATCGAGTTGCGCGTCGAGACCACCCGCGAGACCCGCACCGGTCGCGTGATTCAGACGACGCACTTCACCGCACGAGTCGATACCTACACGGGATTCGACGACTTCATCGTACCCGTGGATCAGCTTCTCGAAGGGCCTCGCAAGACGGCCATTTACGAGCGCTACTTCCACACCGGCGTCTTCCAAGTGCTCGATTCGGTGCCTTATCTGGCTCCCGAACATATCATTGCATACGGGCGCATCCCCTCAGGCCTGCTCACTCGCGGCGCCGACCACCGCAGCTTCGGTTCTGCGCCCATGATCCGTGAGATGGCATTCCAGGCCGCCGGACTCTGGGGCATGTACCACAACCAGAAGAGTTATCTGCCTGCCGGCATCGAGAGGTCGACGACATTCGAAAGCGACCTCGAGCCGGGTGAGGAAATCTGCCTGCGCGTCAGGCGTAGAAACGATGCGCCCGAGATGCATATTGCCTTTGACGTCGAAGCCCTCGATTCACGCGGGCGCCGTGTCATGACGCTCGAAAATGTGACGCTCATCGGGCACCGCTCGCTGACGAGCTCCGAGTCATTCGACACCTTCGAGGATCATAGAATGACGTGGCTTCGCCTCAACGGACCCGAGGCGCAAGCTCTCCTCGCCGACCGCGAGTTGAACTTTGATGCTCTGCTCGACGACGACGAGCGCAAGGCCTACGACCGACTGATCAGCGATCGACGCAAGACCGAATGGCAGGCTGCCCGCGTCGCAGCGCGCGAACTGGTGGCACGCTGGATGCGAGATTTCGCAGGCGTTGAGATCGAGCTGGCTGATATCTCGGTCCAAAAGAACGAGCACGGCGCGCCGCGGCCGAATTGGCGTCGACCGGATACGCCGCCGATCGCGCTTCCCAACCTGACGATCACGCATAGCGGAGGCGTCGCGATTGCCGCGATCACGCCCGGTGATGCACGTATTGGAGTCGACCTCGAAGCCATCGAATCGCGCGAAGAGTCGTTTGTGCGGGAGTACTTCGAGAAGTCCGAGCTCGAACTCGCACCCGAGTGGCCGCGAGAGACGCGCCTGGCCGTTCTCTGGTGCGCCAAAGAAGCAGTTACCAAGGCATTGGGGCTCGGTCTGCATCTACAGACACGAGAGATACCGGTGCTGGATCTCGTCGAGCGTGGCAGCGGCTGGGATGCAGTCGTCGAATTACGAGGGAAAGCTCGTGAAGCCCTCATGGCGCAACATGGTCAGGAGCCCGTCGACGTACGCATTCACGTCGATACCAAATTCGCTTTTGCGTCGGCTCGATTCATCATCGAGAGCGGCCGCGCGACGATCGAACTCCAGACCCCTCGCGACGAAAAAGTGCCACCGAGTGGCACAAACTGTTTGACAGACCACCAGCGAGCAGCCATAGCGGCATTGTTGAAGCACAAGGGGCTCTTGCATGAAGAACACCTGAATGCGGGCCGTTCGGTGCGCCGAGACACCTGAGTCATCTATGTATCTTGTGAATCTGAACGACGAACGCGAAATCGGCGTCGAGCTGCGTGAACTCTCACGCGGACGCTGGCTCGCCGAAACCCACGACGGTGGAGAAGTCGAACTCGCGCTCAAAGGACGCGACGCCGATGGACTCTTTGTCTTCAATGTCGACGGCGAAGAACGGCTCATCAAAATCGAGCCGGGTGCCGTTACGATTCTCAACGACGCTGGCGACCGCGTGCCCATTGAGGTTACCGCCGCGGCCGACGTCGTACTCGACGATATCGGCAAGCGGACACCGGATGTCGATTTCGGCGATGAACTCAAGAGCCCCATCACGGGGATCGTACTCGAGACGCTCGTTGAGGTCGGAGACGCCATCAAATCCGGTGACGCACTCGTCGTCGTCGAAGCGATGAAAATGGAAAATTCACTCGGAGCGCCGCGGGATGGCGTCGTGGCCGAGATCGTGGTCGAGCCCGGCACGACCGTCTTTGTTGACGACGTGCTCGTTCGACTCGAACCACAATGAAAAGGGAGTCCACCATGTCGACGGACCCGAATACGACAACGAAGAGCACCAAGAGTTCTGAGCCGCGGACCAGGCAAGAGAGCGCCGCGGATTCAGAGGCTCGCATCAAGGTCAAAGAGAAGTCGCGGAAGATCGGAGTGGCGCGACGACGCCTCGAACTCCTTTTTGACGAGGGCACCCTCGAGGAGATCGGTGCCGAGGTTCTGCACAGAAGCCACGATTTTGGCCTCGAGAAAAAGCAGATACCGGGCGACGGCGTCATCACGGCCTGCGGCATGGTCGACGGTCGACCGGTCTACGCATTCGCACAGGATAAAACCGTGCTCGGCGGAAGCCTCGGTGAGGCCCATGCGCACAAGATCTGCCGGCTTCAGGACATGGCGTTGAAGACGGGCTCGCCCTTTGTCGCAATCAATGACTCGGGCGGAGCCCGCATCCAGGAGGGTGTGAACGCTCTCGGTGGATACGGCGAGATTTTCAGGCGCAACGTCGCAGCCAGTGGCGTCATCCCGCAGATCAGCCTCATCGCGGGCCCGTGTGCCGGCGGCGCCGTCTACTCCCCTGCCCTGACCGACTTCGTAGGGATGGTCGACGGCTCGAGCTACATGTTTCTGACCGGTCCCAAGGTCATCAAGACCGTGACCTTCGAAGATATCACGGTCGAAGAACTCGGCGGCGGACGCACTCATTCGGTCGGTACCGGCGTGTCGCACTTCTTGTGGAAGACCGACAAAGAGATGATCGAGCAGACACGGCGCCTCTTGAGCTACCTGCCATCGAATAATCGAGAGAAGCCTCCCGCGGTGGATTTCGAGGATTGTAACGATCGCATCGACGCCGATTTTCACGCGATCGTGCCTGACGACCCCCGCAAGGCGTACGAGATTCGACCAGAACTCGTTCTTCGAAATCCACGAGAACTGGGCCGAGAACGTCGTCGTTGGTTTTGGCCGCCTGTCCGGACACTCGGTGGGCATCATCGCCAACCAGCCGATGCATCTGGCTGGCGTACTCGACATCGATGCGAGTCGCAAAGCGGCGCGCTTCATCCGCACCTGCAACGCATTCAATATCCCGATCGTCAGCCTCGTCGACGTCCCCGGATTTTTGCCAGGGCGAGCACAGGAGCATCAGGGCGTGATCGACCACGGCGCCAAGCTTCTCTATGCCTACTGCGAAGCGACAGTCCCCAAGCTCTCCGTGATTCTGCGCAAGGCATACGGTGGAGCTTACATCGTGATGAGTTCGAAACACGTCGGAGGAGACATCAACCTCAGCTGGCCATCGGCTGAAATTGCCGTCATGGGCGCTGCCGGAGCCGTCGAGATACTCAATCGCCGCGAGATTGCGGCAGCCGATGATCCCGACGCCAAGAAAGAAGAGCTCAAGCAGGCGTATGAAGACAAACTCTTGAATCCGGATCGGGCTGCATCCATGGGATTCATCGATGCGGTGATCGAACCGCATGAGACCCGCCGCAAGCTCGTGCGCTTTCTGAACGTGCTCCAGGACAAAGAGGAGAGTCTTCCCTGGAAGCGAAACGGAAACATCCCGACCTAAAAAATTTGCGGGACCTCGGGGGAGACCTAAGATGGTGGGAGCAGACCACGTACAAACACCGAAGACCACGGATGGTCACGGGTGCCGACAAGGAGTCTCCCATGCGCACGATTGTTCTCGCCTCGTCTCGCGAAGATAAAAAACTCTCGATCCGTTCCGGCCCCGGGGCGCCGATTTTCGAAAATACGGGTTCGCAAACCCGCATCTACCGGGCGCCCTGTCGCGCGATCGCATCAGTGAAGCTCGAGGACAAAGAAATCTTCGGCCAGATCATGGATCTGAGCCCCGGCGGTTGTTTGCTCAAAACCGAAACCACACTCGAGGTCGGATGCGAATTTGACATGCGCGTGACGATCGTACACGCCACGCGTCGCTCGGTCGCCGAGGTTCGCGGCGTGATTCAGCGCTGCGGCGAGGACAACGGCCGACGCACCTATGGCGTCGAATTCTTGACCGACGACGCCCACTCCAAGAGAAACCTCGATTGGCTGTACGGACAAGCCCTCAGCGAGTAGGTTGCTCGGCGCATTCGAAAACGGATACGCCATGCCCGCAGCAATCATCGACACAACCCGGCACAGCGACGCCCTGCCCCCGACCGCT
>CAYFTY010000375.1:0-5042 GCA_964346045.1 uncultured Bradymonadales bacterium
TCACAGCCACCGCACAGTGCACATTCCCGCTTGATATACCCCCCGGATATCCGGGCGGCACGGCGCTCGAAGACACGGATGCGACGAAGGTTCGTATCGAGCACACATTCACGACCCCCGGGCTGATCGAGCTGCCCAATGCGGGTGAGCCGGGTGATTTCGATTCGGACCTCGACGACGACTTCGAGACCGGCTTTGGCGTTGCGGAGACCACGGCGGACCCCTACGAGGACGAGGGCTGGTATTTTTCGGACGTGAGTCGGCGTTTTGTCACATTGACCCCTCGGCTCTGCAATGACATCCAGACTTCAGACATCACTTCCGTCAGAACTCAAGTCTCATGCGCCTGCACGAACTCCGGACCTTGCACGATTACCGGCGGCGGATGGACGCCGACGCAGCTCGCGAACATGCGCTGCGCTCAAGGCACCTGGCAGTGCGTCGGTGGCGTGGATACCTGCGTGCCGAACGGCTCGGACCAACCCGAAATCTGTAACGGACTCGATGATGATTGCGATGGGATCGTCGACAATATTCAGGATAGCTGGGAAAAGCCGGCTTATTCATCGATCACGCTGCCGGCAGATCATCTGGGTGTCGACTGCAATCGCCTGAACTCGTGCTCTTGTCCGCTCGGTATGAAAGACGACCACGCCGGGACCGACTTCGACACCTATCTCGATAACTGGGATCCCGTCTGTCAGTGTGGCGGCGGTCTCGCGGCGCCCGAAGACGCATCCGGGCCACCCGAAGTGCATCTCGATGATGATGCAGCCTGCGCGACTGGTGATTTTGGCGACGCGGCGCCCTTTGGCCTCGCCTTTCTGATCTTCGCGGGCGGAGTGGTCATCCGAAGGCGACGCCTCTGACGATCAATCGATGACCTGCACCTCGTCACGAGTCACGGCCCGCAGTACCGTCGTGAGCTCGCGTCGACGCTCTTCGTCTTCCTCGTAGACGTTTCGTACCTGCCCGACGAGGTCTTTGGCGCGGCGAAATGCACCCACGAGGTCTCCAGAAAGGTCGGTGGGGTTCGAAATACGCTCCAGAATTTTGTTGAGGCTCTCTCCTTCAGCCCATGCTTCTCCGAGTGGCATCATTTCGGGCGTGAACGTGAACTCCGAGCCCACCAACTCCTCGGCACCCTCGACAATCTCAGATTCTCGCACGGCTCCCACCCGGTCGAAGATAGTCCACCATTTATCATCGTCGGGCTTCGAGACACGCGCGGTGCGCGGCAGCGTGAGTACCAGACCGCACATCACCCCAAAAAGCTCTTCGGGGCTCAGGTCATCGACGACACCGTTGAGAATCAACTCGGTGATGAAAACTTCTTCGAATTGAATTCGCTTGAGAATGCGTGCAGGCGCGTTCAGAGCGTTATCAGACTCGATATATCCGTGGCTGCGCAAAAATTGTACTTTGCGTTGGAAATGCTCCCAGAGGTGCGGTCGCTGCGCTTCGCTGATGCGTCGCTTCACGTAGGCGCGGCGGCGACGTTCACGGCGTGAGAGGTCGTCGCTCTTTCGGGCCTGCAACTCGTCGAGTTCGGCCTCGAGTTCATGAGCGGTTCGAACATTCTGATACGCTCGAAAGCTCTTCTCGAGAATCGTCTGAATCTGGCTCTCACTGTAGCGATCGAGCAAATTGATGACGCTGTTGAACGAGAGATTGAACGACGATGAGACGGGCTCGCTCTTTGCGGCGAGTACCTCATCGAGGGTTTCTTTGACCTCGTCGTACTCGAAGTAGTCGAGTTTGACGATTGCATCACCGACCTCATCGATCCCACGACGCCCTGCCCGGCCGGCCATCTGCATGAACTCACGCACCGAGATCGGAACGATATCGACCCCGTTGAACTTGGTGAGGCTATCGAAGACCACCGTCCGTGCTGGCATATTGATGCCGAGGGCAAAAGTCGATGTACAGTAAAGTACCTGGATCAGGCGCTTTTCATAGAGTTCTTCGACCAGCGATTTGAGCGCGACGTGCAGCCCCGCGTGATGAAACGCAATGCCATTCGAGAGCAATTTACGAAGAGCAATGGTCAGTACGTCTGGATGCTCTTCATCAAAGGCATCGAGGATATCCTGAATCTGATATCGATCACCGAGTTTTCCGATGCGCGAGCCGAGATTCGAGCGAGAGAGGTTGAAGGATAGCTGCTCGGTCATCTTGCGGCTGTAGATGAAATAGAGCGCGGGCAGCATCTCGAAATCGAGCGCTCGAAAGACATCGCTATGTTTCGAGCGACGCGGGCGATGATTGCGACGTCCACGACGCCCACGGTTTTCTTTGCGCCTTTCTTTTCCTCTCGCTTGAATTGTTTGTACCCGCGCTTGAAGGTCTTCAGATCGACGATACCCGCCTCTGCATTGGCGAGCGAAACGTTGAGCGGGACCGCTCTTTCGTATTCCCAGACGACTTCGACCTGCTCGCCGCGAATCGATGAGAGCCAGCCGGCGAAGTCGTCTAGATTCGAGAGCGTGGCCGAGAGGCCAAGGATGCGCACCTCAGGAGGCAGATAGATGAGGAGTTCCTCCCAGACCGTCCCCCGGTCATCGTCATCGACGAAGTGAATCTCGTCGATGATCACCGCCGCCAGTCGTGAGATCTCAGGCATCTGCGTGTTGCTCGGCGGCGCGGTCTCGAGAAATTGATCGCGCTCGGAGTCGGTGAGATGCGCTTCGACTTCGGGCGGTCCCTGCAGGAGCATATTCCGCAGAATCTCGGTCGTCATGATCCGCACCGGCGCGTCCCGATTGATGACGATATCACCCGTCACGAGCCCGACTTTTTCTTCGCCGAAGAGGCGGGTGTATTGCCGGTACTTCTGATTCGAGAGCGCCTTGACGGGAGCCGTATAGATCACCTCGCGACCCGACTCGAGAATTTCCTCGATCAGATAATCAGCGATGAGCGTCTTGCCGGTGCCCGTTGGGGCAGATACGAGCACGCTTCGCCCGTTGTTGATATGCTCGATCGCTTCAGCTTGAAAGCGGTCGAGGGTAAAGCCTCGATATTGCATGGTGAGTTCCGTGGGCGTTGGCCCTCTCAGTCTTGATCTCGATCGAATACGTAATCTTCGAGCTTCCCGAGCTCGCTATCCTCAAAAGGAATCAGCCACTCGGGCGTGTGCCAAAGGCTTGTCTCGCATCTTGAGAGGTCAACCTCTCGATCGATGAGAAATTGCGGTTTACGCCCGTTCAATGAGACCGACACGAGGGCTCTGACCTCGAGCGGACCGTACTCGTCTCGGTAGTAATCCGCCAGATAGCGCGCGAACTGGCAGACCATATCGGCGCGCGTGCGCATTTTGTAATTTTGTCTATGAGTCAGATGCTTCTCGATCTCGACCGGAATCGCCTCGTCGGTGTCCTTGTCGATGATGTAGAAGGCGCTTCGAGCCTGCTTGTCTCGCAATTTCATGCGCCACGCAAATCGATGTCCAAGCTCGTGCCAGCTCGTATTGCCGGGAATCGCCAGATGCCTCAACGGCAAAAAGACGTGAAAGGCACACCAGAGAGCGAGCGCGACAGGAATCCATTTTCTGGCGCGCGGAGTCACGGTCATCGTTCGTCGCGGCTTGCGATCGCTTCCCACGATACGCACGAACCAGCTCGAGTCGGGCGGGAAGAAGATCACAGTCGCAGCCAACATCAGCACGGGGAAGATCCCGATATCCCAGAGCCAGGCATTCATCAGATTGAAGGCAAATACGGCAGCGACCGCGAGCCATCGCGTTCGGCGCCAGAGCAGCGCAGGCACCGCGAGAAGATCGAAGAGAAGTCCACACCACGAAAGTGTCTGTGCAAACCAGAGCTCGTCTTGAAATGGAATGACTGCATCGCTGTAGCGAAGCCAGAGATGCATGGGTTCGCCGCGCATCCAGTCCATGTTGATTTTGGCGACGCCGGCAAAGACATAGACGATGCCGATCTGAAAGCGCACAAGCCAGAGCATCCAGGCAGGAACGTGGGTGAGCTGCTCGGACGGACGTCGCGCATCGAGCGATAGTGCGCGGTGGGTGGGAATCAGGCAGAGCACGAGCCCCAGCATGACGACGAAGTAATAGTGATTTAGATAGTGCGCCGCATCGATCAAGAAGACCCACGCCACGACGAAGGTCAAAAGAGGCATCGTGATGCGGTACCGAAACCCCACCATCACCGCGAGCCCTGCCACGGCATAGATCGCAAAAAGCACGTACATCCCGGGGTTTCCCAGGGACGGAACCCACTCGAAAAACGGAAATTTGAAGTAGAATTCGGGCTCGATGTAGTACCGATGAACCCAGTCGTAGTAGAAGTATCGGACGGCCGACCAGAAGAGGACCGCTCCGAAGGCGATCCGCAAGAGCACGAGCGGCGCAATATTCACCGGCTCGAAAAGTCGATCGCGAAGGCTCACTCGAATCCCTCGTCGGACAGTTCAGGGGGCCCAGCCTCGTCGGCACCCTGTGCTTCGCGCACGATTTCGGGTCGTGAACGATCCCAGGGCACGACGTCCGAGTGCACACCTGATCCGCCCCAATGACCTGCGCCGAGTACCCCAAACGCCGACGCGACCCAGAGGAGCGCCCCGAATTTCACCGCGCGAATCTCGTCTGCGCGATGCCCCCACTCGACCGCGGCTGCCGCGATGAGCATCACGCATAAGACCGTGATACCCAGATTTCGATGATGAATCAGCACATCCGGCCCCTCTTCGGTCCAGAAATGCTGAGCCGTCACCAGGCCAGAAATCACCGCCACCAGAGTGATCGACGCTGTGATGGCTCCCGCGACGCGTACAAACGTAAAGAGTCTCGCGTCTTCGGTCTTGACGTACCAGACCCCGACCGCCGCGAGCACCAGGCTCATGACGATCGGAAAATGCACCGTGATGTGGTGTAGATACGCGTCCCACATGGGGTCAGACCTCGTTCACCAGATAGGCGACCGTGACTCCGTCGCCTCCTTCGCCACGCTCGCCACGCCTCCACTTTTCAACGTAGCGTGAATCAGGCAGATAGTCTCGCATCGCTCGCTTCAACGCAC
>CAYFTY010000376.1:0-5022 GCA_964346045.1 uncultured Bradymonadales bacterium
AAAAGTCGATGAACACTCAGCCCACCTTCTGTCGAATCGCTTTCAAATCGGCTTCTTTCTTGAGGAGCACGCCGAGGAATGGGAAATCGTTCTGCACCTGCTCGATGTCGGCTCCCGCACGCATGAGGGCAGCCAGCCAGTCGATGAGCTCACTGGTCGAGGGCTTCTTTCTGACCTCGGGCTGCTCGCGCAGCCAGTAGAAGCGAATCATACACTGAGAGAGCAGCTCGTCTTCGATGTCGGGAAAGTGCACATGCACAATCTCTTGCATCAACTCTCGGGATGGAAAATCGATGTAGTGAAAGACGCATCGCCTCAAAAAGGCATCCGGAAGTTCTTTCTCGGCATTGGAGGTAATCAGCACGATCGGTCGATCCGAAGCGGTGACCGTCTCGTTGGTCTCGCGGATATAAAAACTCATCTCGTCGAGTTCGTGGAGCAAATCGTTGGGGAACTCGAGGTCGGCTTTGTCGATCTCGTCAATGAGCAACACAACGCGTTCGCCAGCGGCGAACGACTCCCCCAGCGGGCCGAGCTTGATGTAGTGTGAGATGTCGCTGACGTCTCCATCACCAAAGCGGCTGTCGTTGAGTCGCTGCACCGTATCGTACATGTAGAGCCCTTCCTGGGCCTTGGTCGTCGACTTGATATGCCATCGGAGCAGCGGCTTTTCGAGCGACTGCGCGATGGCCGTCGCGAGCAGGGTCTTCCCTGTCCCTGGCTCCCCACGTATCAGCAGCGGCCTCTGCAGGCTCACGGCAACATTCACGGCGTCTCGCAGCTCGGGGCTGGCGATATAGGTCTCGGTTCCGGCGAAGAGATCAAATGTTTCAGACATGGGTACTCACTCAAAGTAGGCGACCTCATTATACGATACGATGCGCCGTGGGTCGAAACGCTTCGCAATGGCGCCGGGCGCGCGCCAGCCGATGGCCGAGAGTTTGTTGCAATTCGGGCGCTGTGCTAAGGTTCCGCGCGAGTGCACTCGTGTTGAGGAGAGGGCTTTGAACCGTCGAATTTATTTCATCTTGAGCGCCATGTTGGCCTCGATCGCCATGACTGTTTTCGTGTCGAGTTGTGGTCGTACAACGCTGGGCGATCGCTGCACGACTGACGAAGATTGCGGCACGGGATCTCAATGCGTGGCGACTTACTGCACGCCACCGGCCGAGTGTTCAGACAGCACCGACTGCCCCGACGGCCAATTTTGCATCGGCGGTAGCTGCCAGAGCGACGATTCGGACGCCTGCACCGACGACTCGGACTGCGAAGCCGGAGAGGTCTGCACCGACGGCTCGTGTGAGGAAGCGCCTGAATGCGAGATCGACGAAGACTGTGACGACGGACAGCTCTGCTCAGACGGCCAATGCTCTCCGGCCTGTGAGTCTTCGGCAGACTGCCCCGAAGGTGAGGAATGCGTGGACGGAGTCTGCGCAGAAATCTGTAGCTGCGCGTCGGATGCGGACTGCCCGGCAGGGTTCTTTTGCAACGGCTGCGAATGCATCGCCCCTGAATGCGAAATCAACGCCGACTGCCAGGTGGATGGAGCCGCCGCGATTTGCGTCGAAAACGTCTGCATTCCCGTCGAATGTACAGCCGACGTCCAATGCCCGGGCACCGCTCGCTGCATCGGCTTCGAGTGCGTCGACGATGTCGAATGCGTCGAAGACTTCGAGTGCCCACGCGGTCAGGAATGTGAGATGGGCATGTGCGTCGATGTGCCGCCCGAATGCCGCGATAACGGCGATTGCTCGCCACTCGAGATCTGCATCGAAGGCTCATGCATCGAGAGACCTCCGATGTGCCGCACCGACGACGGCTGTCCGGACGGATTTAGCTGCGAAATGGGACAGTGCGTGTTCAATGGTGACTGCTTTGATGATGTCGACTGCGGTGTGCGCCAGATTTGCCAGGATTTCCAGTGCATCGACGTGCAGTGCATCAACGACGTCGAATGTCCCGACGCACAGGTTTGCGTCGAAGGATTTTGCCAGTTCATCCCGTGCGACAGTGACGGCGGCTGCCCACCTGAGACCTTCTGCGACGAGGGAGTCTGCCAGCCCATCGACGTCGAGTGTTTCACCGACAACGATTGTCCGGCCGACGAATTCTGCAACGACGGATTCTGTGAGCCTGAGCCCCCCCAATGCTTCAGCGATTTCGACTGCCAGCCCAACGAAGTCTGCATCGACGGGCAATGCTCGTCGAACCCGGGTTGCGTCAGCGACATGGACTGCGCCCCCGGCGAGGTCTGTCGTCAGGGTGCCTGTGTGCCACCGGGTGGCTGCCAGGTCGACGCCGACTGTGCGCCGGCCGAGGTCTGCCTGAACGGAAGCTGCATCTTCGTCGGCGATTGCATGGTCGACAGCGATTGTGCCCCCGACGAACTCTGCGTGAACTTCCGCTGCGAGGTACAACTCTCATGCGACCAGATCATGTGCCCTCCGGGATTCACCTGTGAGAACGGACAGTGCATCCAGCAGAGCTCGTGCCTGAGCGACATCGATTGTCCACCCCAATTCCAGTGCGAAATGGGACAGTGCGTGCCACCGGTCGGCTGTAATACCGATGCAGACTGCGCATCTGACGAAGAATGTCTCGGCGGCCAGTGCATCTTTACCGGCCAATGCCGCACCGACGCGGACTGCAATGCGGGAGAGACATGTCAGAATAACTTCTGCGTCGTCACCGGCGGCTGCACCCAGGACTCGGACTGTCCGATGGGTCAGGAATGCGAGCCGATTTCGCGCACCTGCCAGACCGAAGTGCAGTGCACCATGGACTCGGATTGCCCAATGGGCTTTACCTGCGTGGGCGATCGATGTGTGGACTTCCGGCAGTGCACCGTCGACGCCGACTGCCCCGCGGGCGCGGTCTGCAACGGATTTTTCTGCCAGCCCCGACCGCAGTGCAATCAGGACTCGGACTGCAGCACCGGAGAACGTTGCGACTTTGGCAACTGCGTGCCGCAGAGCTGCACGAGCGCTGCCGATTGCCCGGCCGCGTGGCAATGTGTCAACAACACCTGCGCACCTCCTCTGGTCTGCCAGAGCGATGCGACCTGCCCGCTTCCGGGACAGCAATGCATCAACAATCTCTGCCAGGTACCAAACGGATGCACGAGCGACGCCGATTGCGCAGGCTTCGAATCATGCATTCAGGGAGCTTGCATCCCCATTCCGCCTGGCAATTGCAGCAGCGACGCGGATTGCGGCGCCAGTCAGATCTGCGAATTCGGTTTCTGCGTACCCGAGCCACCGTGCCAATTTGATAGCGATTGCCCGCCCGGCGAACGCTGCCTGAATTTCCAGTGTCAGTTCGTTGCCGAATGCAACACCGACTCGCAATGCGACCCTGGCGAGGTCTGCCAGAATCAGCGCTGCGTCACCTCGGGTAGCTGCCTCTCCGATGCGGATTGTCCGGCCGGTGAAGTCTGCTCGTCTGGCACCTGTCAGCCAGCTCCGCCCGCGTGCATGAGCGATGGTGACTGCTCCGCCGGATTTGCCTGCTCACCCAGCGGAGTCTGCGAGCCGATCATGGCGCAATGTATGACCAATATGGATTGCGCGCCGGGCGAAATCTGCAATATGGGCGTCTGTCAGCCAGGCCCGGGGCAGTGTATGACCGATGCCGATTGCCCGACCGGACGCGAATGCACCGCAGGACAGTGCATCGTCTCGCCGGGCTGCCGCAGCGATGCAGACTGCACGGCGCCGCTCGAATGTGATCTCTTCAGTGGCACATGCATCCAGCCCACGAGCTGCACCACGACCACCGACTGTCCCACGGGACAAAGCTGCATTGGTTCTCAGTGCGCCATCGTGACTGGATGTCAGTCCAATGCCGATTGTGCTCCAGGAACGACCTGCCGAAATGATGTTTGCCTGATCGCGCCACAGTGTCGACAGGACGCAGACTGCAACAGCGGCGAGCGTTGCGACTTCGGATTCTGTCAGCCATTTACCTGTATGTCGGATGCCGATTGTGACAACACCTTCTCGTGTGTCGCGGGTCGATGCCTGCTCGGTCCATACTGCAGCAGCAACGCCGATTGCCCGCAGCCTTCGCAATGCGTGAACTTCGAATGCCAGAACCCCGGCGGATGCACCGCCGATGCAGACTGTCCTCCGGGGCAGAGCTGTTACGCAGGAGCATGCTATTCGATTCCGCCGATACAGTGCTCGGTCGACACGGACTGCGCAGCAGACGAGCAATGCAACTTCGGCCTCTGCCGGCCGAATCAGCCTCCGCAGAGCTGTCAGGTCAACGCGGATTGTCGCATGGGCGAACTATGCATCTTCGGACAGTGCCAGAGCGGCGTCGAATGCATCGACAATACGGATTGTGTCTTCCCCGAGACCTGTCAATCACAACAATGTGTCCCCTGAGTCGGCCGTAGATTGGCGCCGAAGCTTGTCGACGTAGATACGACGTGGCATGCTTCGGCGTACCCTCCAAAACCTCATCCGACGGAGTGTTGCGTGTCTGAATGGCCCGAAAAATGGATTGATCTGCCACTCGCCGTCATCGACGTCGAGACCACCGGTCTCGATTCGGCGGAAGACCGAATCATGGAGATTGCCATCATTCGCTTCGAAGGCGGAGAGGTGGTCGAGAGCTGGGGGCAGCTCGTCAACCCGGGATGCCCGATCCCCGAAGACTCGACCCGCATCACGGGAATCAAAGACGAAGACGTCAAAGACGCCCCGCTTTTCGAAGATATTGCGACCGACGTCTGGGACCGACTGCAAGACGTGGGCATCGTCGCCTACAACCTCGCCTTCGACCGGGGGTTCGTGCGTTCTGAGCTCGAGCGCTGCGGTCTCGAGTGGCCCGACGATAATCCGACCCTCGACCCGCTGATTTTTGCCCGGCAGTTCTTCAAGAACTCACCTCGCAAAAATCTCAGCGCGATTTCGAAATTGCTGGGAATCCCGCTCGAAGAAGCCCATCGCGCCGTGCACGACGCCGAGGTGGCGGGCAAAGTGCTGTATGCATTCGAGGACCGCCAGCGCGCACTTT
>CAYFTY010000377.1:0-5016 GCA_964346045.1 uncultured Bradymonadales bacterium
GGCCTTCGGCCGAATCACTCATCGACACGAGGCGGTCCGCAATCGCCGTCTTTTCTTCGAAGTCGTCCACGACCCCATGAGCTTTCATCGCCTGCTCGATCGACTTATCCGTCTCCTGCTGCCACTGCTTTCGCTTCTCATGGTAGCTCCTCGGAGCGGGGCGCTTCGCCTCGTCCGGCGCGTAGAGACGCTCGTAGCGGTCCACCATCGCTCCGTACTGCCAGCCAATGGCTCGAGACTGCATGTAGACCGCGTTGAGTCGGTAGTACGACTGCTGGAGGTTTTGCAGACTGCTTGCGTCCAACGACATCACGTTTCGGTGCATGTATTCGATCTGCTTGACGGTTCCCTGAATCATTCGGATCTGGTTTCGAACCATCTGCACCTGATTCATGGTCTGGCGCACCGACTGCGCAAGATTCGACGGATCGAAGACCGTCCATTGCGCGAAAGCTGACGTGGAGGCCGCCGTCACCAGGCCGAAAGCCATCCACATGCATACGAACCTGATTCTGTTCATTGCCGTCCTCCCTGGGCCCGTTCTTCGAGCACGTCTGCCCAATCGGTCATCGCTCTTGCGCGAAGCCACTGCGCCGCGAACGCGACACCGCTGTCGACGTGGGCCATCCGGTCCATCCGCTTCTGGTCGTCGGGCGACGATGCCCCGACAAACGCGAGCTCCACCTCGCTCAGGCTCAGTTGAAACATCCGCGCGCCCAGAGGCGAGCTGTAGTAGTAATCCCTCTTGGGCATCGACGCGCTCAGAAGCGCGATCTCGGTGGCATTCAGCCCCATCGATTGATACCAGGACGCCTGCGAAGGCTCACTCGCTCGGGGGTTGGACAAGAAGATCCGCGTCGGGCAGTTCTCCAGCACCGCATCGGCCACCGAGCTATGGACAGCATCGGCGATCGATTGGGTCGCGAACACGACATAGACACGCTTTTTTCGAAGTGTTTTGAGCCACTGTCGAATCCGGCTGGCAAACAGCGGATTATCGAGAAAGAGCCACGCCTCATCGAGGACGAGAAGCGTCGGGCGGCCGTCGAACTGACGGTCGAGCCGCATGAACAGGTAGTTCAGAAGATGCGGCACCAGCTCGGCGTATTGTGCCACTTCGGCCATCTCGAAACAGGTCACCCGCGCGGTCTCCACCGCATCTTCGGCACCATCGAAGATACCGTTGTACTCGCCGTCGTGGACGAACGGTGCGAGCGCCTGCTTGATGTCCTGGTCTTGCACCAGACGCCGAAAGCCGGAGAGCGTCCTCTGCTCTGCTTCCATCCCGGCGAGCTGCTTCAGCCCACTTTGAATCGCTGCACGCGCCTGGCTACCCGTCAGGTTTGCCAGCCACGCCACGAGAAAGCCCGCATCGCGCTCCATGTGACGAAGCGGCTGAAACGCGTGATCTTCGAGATTCAACCCGACCCATCGGCCCCCGAGCGCCCGGGTCATGCAACGTGCGGACTTTCCCTTGTCGAAAAAGACCACGCGCGAATGCGCGTGCCGAAGCCACTGCGCGCACAGAAAGCTCAAGAGCGTCGATTTTCCTGAGCCGGTCGGCCCCACGATGAACGTGTGACCCACGTCCCCAACCCCGAGATCAAGCCGAAACGGCGTCTCACCCTTGGTGCGCACCATCGCATGCACCGGCCCGCCCAGATGCTTTGAGCTCGTCGGCCCCGCCCAGACATCGGTCGACGGAATCAGCGCCGCCAGATTGTCCGAAAACATCAGCGGTCGCCTCGGATTCGCCTGCGTGTTTCCGGGGTGTGTCCCAAGCCACGCACGCCCTGCCCCGAGCGTCTCACGCACGGTGATAAAACCCTCGGCCGAGAGCACCTCCTCCACACGCGTAAGTTTGTCCTCGAGCTCGGCACGCTGGCGCGCTTCGACCACAAGGGTCAGCGTCAGCCGACCGGCTGCGACCTCATCGAGTCCAAGCCTGGCTGCAGCTTCACCCGCATCGCGAGCACGCTCGACGACGTCCTCGTTCTGAAGCTCCGATCCACCGACGCCGGCGGCCTCACCTAAAAGCGACCGGAGCCCATGACGCTGCGAATACCACGCCCGGCGCATGGACTTGATCTCCTGGGTCCCCTGCTCTTTCGACAGGCACACCCAGCGGGTGACCCACCGGTATTCGAGCCCCAGGCGGTTCAGACCGTCGAGCGCTGCGTCGGTAAGCTGGGCGGGATACCCGGGTACACTCACGACACCCACCAGGCTCTCCCCAAGCTTGACGTCGAGCCCGAACTCGACCGGCTGGTCTGCGACCCAGCAGTCGAGATACGCCGGGACCTTCGGGGCGGTGACCTTCTGTCTCTTCGTGGAGACTGCCCCATGCAGGTACGTGAGCATCTGGTCGTCATCGAGCTCCACGACTTCGACGAAGACGGCCTCGAGCATCGACCGAAGCGTTCGCCGCACATCCATGAAGTGCTGGAGTTCTTTTTTCGCATCCGTCGCATGCGCCCCGTGCTCCCCGAAAAAGGCTTGCTCGAGCCAGTGGGTCGCCCGCTTCGGCCGCTGGTAGACGAGAGTCAGGTAGGTCTGCGATTCGAAATGCGCGCCTTTCTCGAAGCCCCGACGCCTCACAGCATCCAACATCGAGGCCACCGGCTCGCGCATCGCTCCAGACTCCGGATACACGTGTGTTCGTCGGCGTCTGGCTTCGAAGAACAAGGCGAAGCCGTGCGCCAGCCGCTTGAAGATGTTGTTCAGTCGCGCGGTATGGGAGCGCATCTCGCCAGGCGTTGCGCGGTCGAGGTCAGGCCCCCTCACGCGAAAGCTCGTCTGCAGGGCGCCTGTCTTTTGCCGAATCACGCCCGACGCTTCGAAGTGCGACCACACGAGGAAGTCGCTCAATCGATCCGGGCGTGTGCGATGTTCACCAAGATTGATCATCGCCTTAGAGCTCCTCGATCATCAGCAGAACCTCAGCTCCAAGTTCTTCCCGCATGCGCGTCGTTACATCGCAACCACATGCACCAGGCGCCCGGTAGCACCGCATGCAGATCACCTGCATCCCGCGACATCGCGTACACCCCTCACCCACACACCCTGCGTTTGTGCATTCCATCGCTTGCCACATCGTTGACTCCTGTCGTTTTCGTGTTGTCCTCACGCCTCTACGCGCTCGGGTTGGTTGAGATATCCGCGAAGCATTTCGAACCACATCGCGTCGTTTCGCGTCAGTGCTACAAGTCCCGCGTGCCCGGCGACGCCCAGTGGCAAGAGCCACCAGAGCTTCATGCCGAGCGTCACACTCGCCACGATGGTCCACCAGGAAATGCACGCCTGGCGTGGAACACCCGCCAGAAGAAGCGGTTCGGTCAAACTTCGATACACGCGAATCATCCTGTCACTCCTGTCTTGCTCCCGGGGGCGCCTTGGAGGGCCACCGCCAGCGCCTGCCTTACATCAACGCCCCGTTTCCCCAGCCGAGCATCGGCAGAAGAATCGTGGACGCCGTGAACGCAATCGATAGGCCGAAGAGGATCCCGAAACCGCGTCGAAACCCGCCTCCACCCTCTCCGAGTGCGAAAGACAGCCCGAACACGATGCATGAGACGACGGCCGCGAAATTGACGACCGGTCCTTCCAGCGATTGCTGAATCGTCATCAGGGTCGTCTCCCACGGCATGCCGGAGCCGCCTGCGTATGCAGGCGCACTCACGACGCTCATCAGTCCCACCACCAGCCATCTGCTACTTCTCCGCATAACGCCTCCTTGCGCCTAAAACGGTTTTAGCTATTCAAAACAAGCGTAGACTGTCTAGCTAATAGCTTCAAGTGGTTTTTCGAATGTTTTTGACTCTCGCTGTGGTCCCCCGCTCGGTTGAATCGGGTCAATCTGGCTTGCCCTCGCACAGCGCAAGGGGGCTGGCCGCCGGGGCGCCCTACGCTTCACTTCGTTGCAGCTAACGCCACATCCCTTGCCGCACTGCTCGAGCCTTCGCCCTTCTCTCCCCCGACAACGCGAATCGAGAAACCCCGACGAGGACGCCATGCAAGCAGTCGCCAAATCCATCAAGAAGGCCAAACGCCGACGAAATCTCTCGTCGCTCAAACAACAAAAGGCCCGGCTTCACCGGCACAACCGCCGGCGTGCGAAACAGCACCTCAAAGCCCACGGCTCCTTGCTCGACTTCGAGCCCGAGCGCCTGACCGACCGAGACATCACCTGAACACCATCTGCGATAAGGAGAGACCGATGACGAACGCATCGACCCAGAAGAAATTCGACCTTCACGAACGCGTCACCGAACAGATCGTCGCTCAGCTCGAGCACGGTACCCCGCCCTGGGAGCTTCCGTGGAACCGCTCGGCGATGATTCCCCGGAACTCATCCAGCGATCGCGCCTACAACGGCGTCAACGTCCTGCTTCTATGGGCCTCAACGCTCGCCAACGAGTACACGTCCTCGCGCTGGATGACCTACCGCCAGGCGCAAGAGCTCGACGGACAGGTCCGAAAGGGCGAGTCCTCGACGTTGGTGACGTTTTGGAAGATTCTGAAGGTCAAAGACGAGGAAGAAGATGACGAAGAAAAGACCATCCCGCTACTTCGCTACTACCGGGTGTTCAACGTCGACCAGATCGACGGCATCGACCCCGAGGTCCAACAGGACACAGACCTTCGCTCCGAGGAACTCGATGCTTTCTTCGCCCGCATCCCGGCGAAGCTACGACACGGGTCGGACCGGGCTGGCTACTCACCCGCCGCGGACGACATCGTGATGCCGCCCTTCGAGCAATTCGCAAGTCCCCGAGCCTACTACGCCACCCTCGCCCACGAGTTGATGCACTGGACAGGGCATCCAAGCCGTCTCGACCGAGACCTCACAGGTCGATTCGGCGATGAAGCCTATGCGATGGAAGAGTTGGTGGCCGAGTTGGGTGCTGCGTTTCTATGCGCGGAGCTTGGACTTGGGTACGACACGCAGCATGCGAGCTACCTTGCGCACTGGGGTGAGATTCTCGGAGCTGACAAATACGCGATCTTTACGGCCGC
>CAYFTY010000378.1:0-5015 GCA_964346045.1 uncultured Bradymonadales bacterium
ACCTTCTCGCCGCCGGGACTTCGGAGATCAATGCGAGACTCGCACGGCGCAGTGACTTTCAGCCCTATCTCGAGCACGTGGCCGAGATGGATCTGCGCATTTATGTGCGGATGCTCAAGGCACTTTCGAATCACTCGGCGGCCCATGTGCTCGCGGAGATCGAATGTCCGACGCTGATCATCGCAGCAGAACACGATACCTTCACGCCCCTTCGTCGCTCGCGCGAAATGCACGAGGCCATTGACGAAAGCGAACTGATCGTCATTCCGAGCGGAACCCATATCGGACCGCTCGAGGTGCCCGATCTGGTCACCGGGTCGCTCGAAAAATTTCTAAGGAAGAATCAGCTCTGGCGCAGCGATTAGACCGAGAGTTTGAAGAGCTGCTGTCCCATGAGGATCAGATCGCCTTCGCTGATCTGATGCTGGCCTCGAATCCGGATGTAGGTTCCGTTGCTGCTGCCGAGATCTTTGATGAAGACCTTGTCTTCGATCTTTGCAACGCGTACGTGCTTGCCCGAGACGAAGCCGTCATCGCGGAAGAGGATATCGCCAACTTCACGGCCGATGGCGACTTCGTCCTGATTGAAGATGAAGCCCCTGGATTCGAGGTCAGGCCCGCTCACGAGAGAGAGGCGTCCCCAATACCCGGTGTTCGGAGAACCGCCGGTAAGTGTCTCATTGGCCTTTGCCACCAGCGGCTGAACGCTGTCCATGAGTTGGAAATGAAGTAGCTCTTGGCCGATCCGGATGTAGTCACCGTCTCGCAGCTCACGCTCGCCGCGAATCCGCACGAAGACGCCGTTCAGGCTATTGTGGTCGGTCACGGTGAAACTTCCATCTCCGTTCGTCGAGAGCGTTGCGTGCTGCGGAGACAGAAACGGATCGCCGCTCAGCACTTCGTGCTCGCTGGATCGACCCAGCACAATCTCGCCGCCAGGGACCGGAATGCGTGCTCCCTCGCTACCATCTGGTTTGATCACCACGAGATTGGCTACGACCGCTTCCTGAGGCTGCGTTTCGGGCGCTGCCCCGCCCTGAGGCTGTGGCTCGGGAGGCGCCTCTTGAAGAGACGTAGCCTCGGCCACCGAGGGTTGAGCGTCGGCGGCGATCGCCCCACCACATGCGCCACAGAACTTGAAGTTGCTGGGCACCTGAGCCCCGCAGTGAGGACAACTGATCATCTTGACCTCCTCCTGCGCGGGCTTTGCCTCTTCAGCCTGCGGAAGCACAGTTCCGCAACCAAGGCAGTATTTATAGTGGTCTTCGTTTTCGCGACCGCAATTAGGGCAGACAATCACTGCAAACTCCAGTCTTTTGGCCGTACATGTAATTAGCCCCACCGTGTTAGCACCACAGGTCGACTCGTGCAATATCTCGTTCCGAGATGAGGTCTTCATTGCAACCCGACGGACCCGAATTTAGGATTCGACCCATGAAGTTCGTGGGTATTCTCATCATGGCTCTCTTTTCGTTCTCTTGTGCGAGCCCGAACACCGTCGGGGTACGACCTGAATTCGAGACCTCGAGGGTGAAGACGATCGCCATGATGCCGACCTACAGCGTCGGAGGTTTCGGGATGACGGCTCGCGAACGCGAGATCGTCGAGAGGATGTATGAGTTCGAGACTATCTACTGGCTCGAGGCACAGGGATTTGAGGTCGTACGTCCCGACGAATTGCAAGCAGCTGTACAGGACAGAGAGTCGCAGGAGCTCTACGATGAGGTCGTAGAACTCGATCATTCTCTAAACCGATACTTTGAAGACGCACCGCCCCAGGCTGAGTCGATCGAACGAACATCCCTACGCGAGCTCTGGACGAGAAAGGCTCTGCCCACTCGCGCCATCCTCTTCACCGAAGTGGTCTACCAGACCGATGGCACCTGTCGAACGGCGGCCAGCGAGCATACGGAGTACAGCGAGGTAGTCGGCCCGGCCGAGTCCGACCAGCCCTGTATCATCAGCCACTTCCAGGCAAAGCTCGTCGATGCCGAGAGCGGCGTCACGATGTGGCATAATCGCATGCTCCGCGAGCTACGTGGGGACCTCACCCCGCTACATCGAGCCGAGAATATCGGCGCCGTCGTCGAGACGACCTTTGCCGGACCCTACGGGATCACGCCTTTCATCCGAGAGACGGGCTCGCCCGGCGCGAAATCGCAAACCGCCGCATCTCTCCTCAAACCGTGACTCGCCCCATCGGTTGAATCTGAAATGCCGGGTCGAGTTCCTGAAACCCCAGAACGACGACCTCCGGGTACTCGAGCGTGACGATCCTCTTGATGTATCGCCGCACATTCTGATTCGTCAACAAGACCGGCCGACGACCGGCTTTGATATCGCCCTCCACACACGTCCCGACCCCATCGAGAATCTGGCGAGTAACGTCCGGTGGTAGCGCGAGATAGGTACCCTCTTCATTCGCACGGACCGAGCCCGAGACCATGTCCTCGATACTGCGGTCGACGAGATACCCGACAACGCTGCCGTCATTGCGGGCGTATCGATTGGTGATGTAGCGTGCAAGACCTTCGCGAACTCTCTCGACGAGAACGACGGGATCGCGCTCACCGCGAGCACGTTCGGCCAGGATCTCGAGAATTCCCCGCAAGTTTCGAATCGATATCTCTTCTTCGACCAGCCTCCGCAGCACCTCACTGAGCTCCTGAACGCTGAGCTGTTTGGGTACCACCTCTTGCACGGCTGCCGGGAAAGGCCCTTCGAGTTGCTCGATCAGATCCTGTGTCTCCTGGACTCCAATGAAATCACCCGCGTGGGCTTTCATCACCGCCGTGAGCCTGATCAGCACATACCCGGCAGCATCCCACGTGCGAATGCCAGCTTCCTCGATGTCCTCAGCCGCTGCCGCATCGACCCACGACGCCGGTCGATTCGTAATCGGATGGCGTGTCTCCGACGCTTCGATTCCCAGTGCCTCGACAGACGATGGCGGCTCACTCAAGAAGACCGAATCTGCTTTTACACGGGTTCGAACGACGGGCACCTCGTCGACCGATATCACGATGCCCCAGGGCTCGGCATGCTTAGATTTCGAACGGATCCTAAGGCTCGGGACCTTGACGCCCAGCTCGTAGAAAATCCCCTCGCGCATCGAAGGAACCATCTCTCGAAGCCAGTCGATGCGCTCGCCCATGGCCTGCGTGAGAGCCGGCCCAACCTCGACGGTCACGGGAACAACCGTCGGAATCATCAATCGCTGATGCTCGCTCTGTTCTTTCGCCTCGGCCTTCACCTCGGCAATCTCTACCTCAGGTTCCTCGATTCCCACTGTCCTTGACAGTCGGAATGCCACAAATCCCAGGCCGCACCCGAGAAGCATGAAAGGCACCGTTGGAAGGCCTGGAATCACACCGAACGCAAGAAGCATCACGCCAGCGATCGCTAGCGCACGGGGATGCGAAGTGATCTGACTCAGAATGTCGCTTCCCAGATGAGCTTCCTCGACCTCGCTCGACACTCGCGTCACGATGATTCCCGCCGTCATCGCGATCAAAAGGGCCGGAATCTGACTCACGAGACCATCACCGATCGTCAGAAGCGTGTAGATCGAGGCGGCTTCTGCAGCCGGCATGCCCAACTGAACCACACCGACGATGATACCGGCGATGATATTGATGGTGGTGATGATGATACCGGCTATGGCGTCACCTTTGACGAACTTCATGGCGCCGTCCATCGCGCCATAGAGTTGGCTTTCGCGCTGCACAGCAGCGCGGCGTCGACGCGCTTCATTCAGGTCGAAAGCGCCGGCGCGCAGGTCAGCATCGATCGACATTTGTTTTCCGGGCATCGCATCGAGCGTGAACCTCGCCGCCACCTCGGAGACACGTTCCGACCCCTTGGCGATCACGAGAAATTGAATGATCGTAAGGATTAAGAAGATCACGGCTCCCACTACGTAATTGCCCTGAACAACGAAATTTCCGAAGGCCGCGATCACCTCACCCGCGTCAGCCTGGAGCAGGATCAAGCGGGTCGACGAGACATTCAGCGCCAGACGAAAAAGAGTCGTGAGCAGCAGAATCGAAGGAAATGCCGAGATGTGTACTGCGCTCGGGATGTAGAGGCTCACCATCAGTAGCGTGACCGCTGTGGCGATATTGGCGGTGA
This sequence comes from uncultured Bradymonadales bacterium, assembly GCA_964346045.1. GTDB lineage: Bacteria > Myxococcota_A > Bradymonadia > Bradymonadales > Bradymonadaceae > CAYFTY01. The sequence continues at coordinate 4,132 of CAYFTY010000378.1, forward strand.
GCAGAAGGTCGAGCAAGAAGGTCGGCAACGGGATGATCATCATCCCGACCATCCCGATGACGACAAACGCCAGAAGGATGTCGCTATAACGCGCGAGGATCGAATTCGCCGAGTTTGCTACATCGCTCATGGGCTCCCCCCAGAAGCTGGTCCTTGGATCATAAACTAAGTACCGCGAACGACTTCTCGGGTCCAGACTCAATCAGGATCGACGGCCGAAAATAAAAAAAAGGCCGACCCATGAGGGGTCGGCCGGCATACACAGACTGCGTGCTTCTCAGAGCTGGCAGTACTGAGCCGAGTTGGCCGAAATGCAGCTCCCACCACTATTTGCGCAAATATCATTGAGCGTCGGACCCGACATCCCATCGATGGGATCGGTTCCACATTCGGCCAGGCATTGACCGCTGCTGCAATAGCCATTCGTGCCACAGTCGCTGTTCTGCGAGCAGGCCGGCAGGCACGCTCGCAACCAGACGGGCTGCTGCTGTGCGTTGGGCTCGACACCAACGACCTGTGCAGAGTATCCGGTGCGCGTGCAATTCCCCTCGTCAGCCATGCAGATTGTGAACGTGTCCCCTGCGCTGTCCTGAAGAACTCGACACACTCCATCCGGCCCGCAGGCTGGCGCTCGATACGAATAGGGCGCGGTGCGATTGGGAAGCTCTGGACATGGGAAAGCAAGACAATATCCGCCGACCCAACCCGTCTGGTTCCCGTCCATATCGGTCTCGGGAATGCAATCGGCCTCGAGGTCACCTGCCGAACATCCGGCGGCAGACGTACACGCTGCGCCCAGGGTCGTCGGCGTCGCACAGCTACAGGCCTGGGTGAGACCAAACTCGCCGCATCGCAGGCTCGAGAGTTCGTCACAGGTCTGGCTC